>NZ_FOUU01000007.1 GCF_900114975.1 Thermodesulforhabdus norvegica | reverse complement strand
ACCGATCTTTTCCCTGTGCCGCTTGAGCTCCTTCTGGTAGACCGCCTCCATGGATTTCGGATTGACCTTGAGGGCCTGTGTGCCGAACTCAATGAACGTATCGATCCATTGCTGGATCTCGCTCTGCTTCAGATCGTGCTCGCGCGCCACGTCCACGATGGTCTTGTGACCCTTGAGGACCTCCAGCACGATCTCCCTTTTACGATTGGCTGTCCATCTTTGGATACGAACCGGCTTGACGACTTTCCCTTCCATCACGCTCCCCCTTTCCAGGACCAGATTTACCTCTTATTACTGGTCCAGTCCAGTTGGGGGTCACTATATTATTTTCTTTTACATCGCTTAAAAAGCATCGGCAACGACAAAAAGTTTCGTCGGTTACGCTGTGGAAGTAAATCGATGTAAACTTTTTTGTGGTCTCAAAGATCTAAAAAGGTGAAAAGTAAACAGAGAGTCAGGAGGGAAAGGCCATGAGAAAAACAATAATCTTGTTGTTAACGCTGGGTTTCTTTACGGTCGGTGTCGCCGCACTTTTGGATAAAGCCTATGCCGGGGACGTTTACAAATTCAGGATAAGCGTTCACAACAGATCTCATGACAGACATGTAATCACAGGTTACCCTGCCCATTACGGGAACCGCTATGTGATAGCCCCCTACGCCGAAAGAGACCATTTTTACCGGGCAAAATACAGATACCGGCACCGTTACCGCTATCGTTGCGATCCCCCCTGCAGGTGTGCATGCAGGTGCTGGAACAAATGTGTCCGAAGCTGTGGCCCCTTTTATCCTCCGGTTAGAGTATATGCACCTAACGGGTGGTATCTCCAGTTTGGGGTGTCGGGCGGTTTTTAGAAGGGCAAAATGCATTATGAACAATACGGACGAACAAGAACTCATAGAAAGAGCCAAAAAAGGCGATGTCAAGGCTCAGGCGGATGTTATAAAAAAATACGGGGACATGATCTTTCGGGCAGCTTACAGATTATGTGATTTCGACAGAGAAACCGCTCTGGATGTGACGCAGGAGACCTTTTGCAGGTTTCTTTCGTCCGTAAAAAGCTTCGAGGGAAGGTCATCTCTCCAGACCTGGTTGTATCGAATACTCGTAAACGAGTGCTTAAAAGAAAAAAAACGCATAGCACTGTTTGAAAAAATCAAAGACTGGGCGCTCAGAAACGGCTCACAGAGGAGAGAACCTTCTCCTTATGATCAGATTTTCGAAGCCGAAATGAAATCGTCAATCTTCAATGCAATCGGTAAACTTTCCAAAAAACAACAGATAGCAGTAGAGTTGAAATTCCTGGAAGGTCTCACGACCAGAGAAATTGCAGAAATCATGGAAATAACCGAAGGCGCGGTAAAAAGCCATCTTGCGAGGGCATTTGAGGTCCTGAGAAAAGAACTCAAGGAGTGGAAGCCATTATGAAATGTTCATGGAACATAGTGGCCGCTTCCGGAACATGGGATGAGCTTTCGGAGGCCGAACGAAAAGAATTTCAAAAACACCTTACAACATGTGATGAATGTGCGAAGATATACGAGGAAATCAACTTATTACTGGCTTCTTTCAGAAAATGCCCGGAGCCGAAACCCCTATCCCCGCTGGAAACCGAAACGTTAATCTTCAGATCAACTGAAAGAGAGAAAGTCTCTTTTAGATCAATCTTTACTACCCTTAGGAGACCTGTCCTTGCAACGGTCGTCACCATTCTGATACTAACCACCGGTGTTTTAGTGGCAAAAAATATTATAAGCCCTAAAGTTGAAGACGAAATCGCAGAACAAATTGATTTTCTTGAAAACATGGACGTCATCGAAAAGCTCGTCAAAGTGGTTGATAACGTGCCACAGGATCAGTCTTTCGATTACAGAGGTCCCGGAGCCTGGAATGATGAAGGAATCCACGGTTAAGGGTTACAAAAGAGCCGTTGCACTAGCTTTGTGTGTTCTCCTATTCGGCTCTCTGGTCTCCTGTTTTGCCGTTGGTAATGCTCATGCCAAAAGAGGTTCAACACGCCAATGGGAAGATCTGTCGCCTCAAGAGCGCAATATTCTTATGGAGCGGTACGAACGTTACAGGAACCTGCCGGAATATCAGAAAGAACTCATGAGAAAACGTTACGAACAGTGGAAGAATTTGTCTCCTTCAGAACGCGAGCAAATAAGGCGCTACCTTGACGAATGGGATAGCCTTTCACCCGAACAGAGGGAAGCCATTAGAAGGAAACTAAAGCAAAAGTTCTAGAATCCCCAATCTATCCGGATTTGAAACTCCCGGGGGCATACCGGGAATTGCAAAATAATGCAGGTCTTGTAAAAATTTTTTGTCTGAACAGCCACACCACAAATTTCAGGACTCAGAAATTGACCATAACGGTTTCCGATTTCCCTTGACACCCCGATAAAATGCATAAACATATTATCTGAAAAGTCCTGATAATTGAATATAAACGGAATAAGGGGGTGTGAATATGGGAAATCAATTCAGAACCTTCATACTGCTTGCGGGACTTACCGTATTTATCGTGCTGATGGGAAGGCTTATCGGTGGGCCGGTGGGAATGATCTTTGCTCTGGTTCTTGCCGGTATTATGAACCTGGCCGGTTACTGGTTCTCCGACAAGATAGTACTGTCCATGTACGGGGCCAGAGAGGTTTCCGAGGCCGAGGCTCCGGAGCTTTACCACATGGTCAGAGAGCTTGCAATGCAGGCAAATTTACCCATGCCAAAGGTTTACATAATTCCGAGTGAGGCTCCCAATGCTTTTGCCACAGGCCGCAATCCTGAACACGCTGCGGTTGCGGTAACGGAAGGAATCCTCCGTCTTATGGAACCTCATGAAATTCGCGGAGTTCTTGGTCACGAACTTGCGCACGTTAAAAACCGCGATATTCTAATCCAATCGGTAGCTGCAACTCTGGCGGGAGCCGTAATGGTTCTGGCAGATATGGCCAGGTGGGCTGCCTTTTTCGGCGGCGTCAGGTCCGATGATGACGACGGAGGAGTAGCCGGAATAGTGGGCACTCTTGCACTGGCAATTATCGCCCCAATTGCGGCAATGCTGATTCAGCTGGCGATATCCAGGTCTCGAGAATATCTGGCGGATGAAACAGGGGCAAAGATTGCCGGCAATCCTGAATTCCTGGCAAGTGCGCTTGAAAAGCTCGGCATGGCCACGCAGAAAATCCCCATGGTAGAAGCACGACCCGCCACTGCCCATATGTTCATCGTTAATCCGCTTACAGGAGGCGGTTTGTTGAGCCTGTTCAGCACCCATCCGCCTATTGAAGAAAGAGTCCGAAGACTAAGAGCAATGGCTCTGAGCCGTTATTAAAAGAATCTCGCCTGATCCTTTCGACCTAAAGTCGGGGGATCAGGTCTCTTTATTTCGCCATCTTCTCAAAACCTCACCGATATGCTTCAGAAAGCTCTCTTTATCGGTTTCCCCCGGGTGATCCTTCAAGCACGACACGAAATGCTCAATCCATGAAGAAAAGGAATCGCCTACTTTCTTTGCTTTGCCCAGAGAATCAACAATGTACACGCCGTTATTTCTCACATCCACGGCAACATATAGGCCCATTTCGTTTACCCGATGATCGATTATTACGGAATCTTCACCCAGGTATCCTATTATGATGAGCTCTCTCGGGAAATTTTCAAACTGTTCTCTGAAAGCACGAGTCGTCCCGCAGATGAAGTGAACATCTCCAAACCCCGACTTCCATCTGGATCTATCGTAAGGGTTATCACTGAGACATTCTTCATGGGCCACAAGAAAACGCACAACCGGATCAGGGAGTCTCACTCCCAGTTCTTTTTTAACAAAGTCCTGAATTGAAATTCTTTTTTCACTGGTCCTGGAATTCACATGATAACCTTTAAAATTTTACGGTTTTTACAATCTCCTCGTACTCTTTCATCTCCTCCGGAGTGAGCTCTTTATGCATGAGTTTCCTGTTCACAAGTATCGGAATCTTCTCGTGGAGAGCCAGTGCCACCGCATCACTGGGACGACTGTCGAAGATCCTCTGTTCTCCGCCGATATTGGCATAAACCTTTGCGTAAAATGTATTTTCCCTCAGGTCGTAGATTTCTATCTTCTCAAAGGTGACACCGGCCTGATGGAGAATGGTTAGATAGAGGTCATGGGTCAAAGGTCTCTTGGGATCCACAAAACCTTTTTCCTTTGCAATGGCCGTAATTTCCGCATCGCCAACGAACATGACGAAATAGTACGGAGAGTCCTCGGTTTCCTTGAGTACGACCATATTCCCCTGTAACCTATCTGTCTTTATATAAACCTCTTTGGTTTCAACAAATTCTATCTGTTCCATCTTTTCCTCCCCCTGATCCCCTACTGAACATCAACCTTCCAGCGTGTTCCCTGAGGAGTATCCTCAAGGCGTATTCCTCTCCTGGCCAGCATTTCCCTGATTCGATCGGCTTCTTCAAAATTTTTAACCTTCCGTGCCTCGTTTCTTTTCTCAATCCAGGAAATGACCTCCTGCTCGGTCATTCCCGTCCGACTTAATCTAAGGAGCCTCTGCTCCTGCCAGAAATCTTCGGGCCTTCGCTCCAGAATGCCGAAAATTCTTGCGTGGTTTTCAAGAGTTTCCACGGCCATCGAAGCAAGAACTGCAGCCGGACCCTTAAGTTTCTTCCGACCTCTTTGCTCAAGAAAGCCCTGAAGGACACCCCTCAGCTCAAACAGCAATCCCAGAGCCTGAGCGGTGTTAAAATCGTTATCCATAGCCTCACGAAAAGCCTCGGGGAAAGTCACAACCTTTTCGAAGAATTCCCTGTCGGTATTAATCAGAGCCTTCTCGGGGATATTTTCAGGGATCTCATCCCGAGCGGGCAGTCTATTTCTCGCCTCTTCTATCGTCAAATAAAGTTTTTCCAGTCCCCGTTCTGCTTCTTTTATGGCCTCATCGGAGAAATCCACCGGGCTCCGGTAATGCTTGCTCAGAACGAAAATGCGCAGAGTTTCGGGATGAACGTGTTTGAGTATGTCCCGAATGGTAAGAAAGTTTCCCAGGGATTTGGACATCTTCTCATCGTTAATCTTAACGAAGCCGTGATGAATCCAGTATTTTACAAAGGGTACTCCGAAGGCTCCTTCGCTCTGGGCAATTTCGTTTTCATGATGTGGAAATATCAGATCTTCTCCGCCTCCGTGCACGTCAAAAGTTTTGCCAAGGTAATTACAGGACATTGCGGAGCACTCAATGTGCCATCCAGGCCGCCCCTTTCCCCAGGGACTTTCCCACCAGGGCTCCCCGGGTTTGCTGGCCTTCCAGAGGGCAAAGTCAAAGGGATTTCGCTTTCGGTCGCTCACTTCTATTCGAGCCCCGGCCATCAGCTCGTCAAGCCTTCGCCCCGAAAGCTTTCCGTACTCCGGAAATTTCGTAACATCGTAATAGACATCGCCTTCCACACAATAAGCAATGCCCTTCTCTTCCAGCAATCGGATCATTTCGATCATCTGAGTAATGTGTTCCGTTGCCTTCGGCTCTATCGTAGGCCTCAGTACTCCCAGCCTGTCCATGTCTTCATAAAAGGCGTCGATAAACTTCCTGGATACATCAAGGTAATCTGTGCCTTCCTCCTGAGCCCTTCTGATAATCTTATCATCAATGTCGGTAAAATTTCTTACGTAGACAACATCGTATCCACGATGCAGAAGATATCTGTAAATCACGTCAAACACTATGGCGCTCCTGGCATGACCGATGTGGCAGTAGTCGTAAACGGTCACACCACAAACGTACATCTTGATTTTTCCGTTTTCGATAGGCACAAGAGGTTCCTTACGGCGCGTTAGCGTGTTGTAAACAAGCAGGCTCATGGATTCTTCTCCTGTATCTTCATTATAAGTGCTATTGCGTAAGAGGCAATTCCTTCGCCACGGCCGGCAAATCCGAGTCCTTCGGTTGTCGTTGCCTTAATGTTGAGCAGTCCCCGTCGCCACCCGAGTTCGTCACAGATCCTGCGAACCATTAAATCAACATAAGGGGCAAGCCTGGGTTTTTGCGCCACAATGGTTACATCTACGTTCGACACTACAAAACCATGTTCCTTAAGGAGGTCCTTAACCCTGCGGAGAAGAATAAGGCTTGATATTCCCCTGTATGCAGGATCGGTATCGGGAAAGTGTCTTCCTATATCACCCAGCGCCGCAGCTCCTAAAAGGGCATCGCATATCGAATGGATCACCACGTCCGCATCGGAATGGCCAGCAAGCCCCAGTTCGTAAGGAATTTCTATACCGCCAAGAATAAGCCTGCGGCCCTCTGCAAAAGCGTGCACGTCATAACCGAAACCCACTCTCAAAGCCCCATTTTCCATCGGAACCATTCCAGATCTTCAACCGTCGTAATCTTTATGTTTTGCCTCTCGCCTTCCACCACATAGACGGGATGACCTATCCTTTCCACAAACCAGGCATCGTCGGTACCCAGAGGCCCGTCTGTGTCCTTCGAAAGTACGCTTTTGTAAGCTTCAAGAATCAGATCCCTTCGAAAAACCTGTGGGGTCTGAACGAGATAAACGGTGCTCCGATCAAGGGTGGTACAGACCCGATCTCCCCGGACATTTTTCACCGTATCCGTTGCCGGAAGTGCCGCCACGGCAGCCCCTGTTTCCATAGCCTTTTGAACAACCCGTCGGGTCAGTTCAGATGATACAAAAGGGCGGGCTCCATCGTGAATCAGCACCCACCGGCAGGATTCGTCCAGTCTTTGAAGCCCCTTCCACACGGTTTCATATCGTTCCTTACCGCCCGGAACGAAGCAACACCTATCCAGGATCGCTCCCAGGTGTCTGGCCATGAGCTCGCCGTAATTCTCAAAGCCTTCCTCCGGGAGACAGATAATCCACCGGGCTATTGCTCCACAGCGGTACAATGCCCTGACGGTCCAGGCTAGAATCGGTTTTCCGCCTACTTCTACGAATTGTTTTGGAATGGAATGACCGAAACGGACGCCCCTTCCTGCCGCAGGAATAACGGCCACGAGATTTTCCATTCTCAAGGTTTTCTCCGTTTATCATTATTTGCAGGCGGAGCCGATCATAAGCCGGGTTCTGTCGAGCGTGGTCATTTATCTGGTCCCTCTGTTACCAGAGGGATCTAGCGACCTACCCGGGAGCATTGGGCGGGCCACCCTCAAGCGCTCCCCTATTTGGTCTTGCTCCGGGTGGGGTTTGCCTAGCATCCCGCGTCACCGCGGGACCTGGTGAGCTCTTACCTCACCGTTTCACCCTTACCCCGCCTTAGGCGAGGCGGTCTGTTTTCTGTGGCACTTTCCTGGGGTCGCCCCCACTGGGTGTTACCCAGCACCCTGCCCTGTGGAGCCCGGACTTTCCTCCCCGATGCGTCAAAGCACCGGAGCGACCACGTGATCTGCTCCGCCTGCATTTATACTTCTAAATTCGGTAAAGTCTAAAAGCAAGCCTTTCGGAAAATCAGGAACAGGCGGGAGAACTGAAACCGTACACGGGTTTCCTGCCCACGCTGAAGTAATCAAAGCCCGCTTTTTCCATGTCCCCAGGGCTAAAAACATTCCGAAGGTCCACGAACACCGGTTTCCTGACCAGCCTTTTCAATCTCGAAAGGTCTATGTTTTTGTACTCGTTCCATTCCGTCATAAGTACCACCGCATCGGCTTCGCTACAGGCCTCATAGGGATCGTCACAGAACAGGACCTCAGAAGGCAGAAGCCTTCGCGCCTCTTTCATTCCCTGGGGATCATGGGCTCTGACCAGGGCTCCTCGCTCGACCAGAGCCGGGATAATGGTCAGCGATGGAGCTTCCCTCATGTCATCCGTATCGGGTTTAAAGGTAAGGCCGAGCACCGCTACGACCTTTCCCGCCTCAGACCCACCCAGTGCCTGACGGATCTTTCTTACCATTCTCGCCCGCTGAGCGGCATTCACCTCCACAACGGCTTCAACTATTCGACAGGCAACGCCGCTTTCCTGAGCTATCCTTAAAAGAGCCTTGGTGTCTTTAGGAAAACAGGAGCCTCCATATCCGGGCCCCGGCTGAAGAAATTTCAATCCAATGCGCTGATCCAGCCCCATACCCCGTGCAACGTCCTGAACATCGGCACCCACTTCTTCACAGAGGTTGGCGATTTCATTTATGAAACTGATCTTAGTGGCAAGAAAAGCGTTGGAGGCGTACTTGATCAGCTCGGCCGTTTCAACGCCGGTCACAAGAATGGGGATCTCCTTTTTTTGAAGAGGCCTGTAAAGGTCGAGGAGGATTCTCCTTGCCTTTTCCGACTCGACACCGATAACCACCCGATCGGGATTGAGAAAATCGAACACCGCATCGCCCTCCCGAAGGAATTCGGGATTGCTGGCCACATCGAATTCCGCCCCTGGATTGACCTCCCGTACGATTCTCGCCACCTGCCTCGCCGTTCCCACCGGAACGGTGCTTTTGACGACGATTACGGTATAATTCCCGAGAAAAGAAGCAATCTCACGGGCCGCTTCGTAAACGTAGGTTAGATCGGCGTAACCATCACCGCGCCTGGACTCCGGAGTTCCAACGGCTATGAAAACCACCTGAGACCCGGGAATGGCTTCCTCAAGAGACGTCGTAAACTGCAGCCGGCCTGCCTGACGATTCCGTTTGACAATTTCTTCAAGCCCGGGTTCATAAATGGGCAAATCCCCGTTATGCACGCACATTATCTTAGACTCGTCCTTATCAACGCAAACGACCCGATGGCCGAATTCGGCAAATCCGGCTCCGCTAACCAGGCCAACGTATCCGGTTCCTATTATTGCAACATTCATCGAACTCTCCTCTGTTCACGCCAGCTAATCCTTGAAAAATCTTTGACGGAAAAAACATTATCGGAATCAATTTTTTGCCAAAGGAAGGAATTTTTGCAACACAGATTGCATTTTCTTCACCTTAAGGGTAGATTTTGTTCCTTCACGACCGCAATTACGGCAACTTAAGCATTATTCAGGAGGCGGCCATGAAACAGAGAGTAACTGTTTTTCTTCTAATCTTTTTTACCACGATTTTCTTTGTATCGGGAGCAGCGCGGGCAGAAAAAAAGTTCACCTTTGGGCTTCTGCTCGTGGGCCCTTATAACGATCACGGCTGGAGCCAGGCTCACTTCGAAGCTGCAAAGGCCGTCGAAAAAGAGCTGGATGTAAACCTCATATACATAGACAAGGTTAATCCCGCCGATAGACCCGGAGTAACGATTCCACAGCTTGTGGATGAACTGGTGTCAAGGGGAGCAAAGCTGATTATCGCAAACTCTGATGATATGAAAGACGGTATTCGCGAGGCGGCCCTTCAACACCCTGATGTTTACTTCCTGCATATATCCGGAGATGACGCACTTACGGGAAAAGGCCCGGATAATCTTTCCAATCTCATGGGACGCATGGAATACGGCAAAATGATTGCCGGCTTCGTTGCCGCCATGACAACAAAAACCGGCAAGATAGGTTATCTCGGACCTCTGATAAACGACGAAACCAGAAGGCTTGCAGTATCCACCTATCTGGGAGCAAGATACGCCTGGGAGAAGATAAGAAAAAAGAATCCCGACGAACTCGTATTTCAGGTTTCCTGGATCGGTTTCTGGTTCAATATCCCCGGAGTTACCGCGGACCCCACGCAGGTTGCCCAGAACTTCTTCAATTCTGGATTTGACGTCGTAATATCCGGTATCGATACAACAGAAGCCCTTACGGTTGCGGCGCAAAAGAGAAAGCAGGGACAGGAAGTATGGGCAATTCCGTACGATTACAAAGATGCCTGCAATGAAGCGCCTGACGCCTGTCTTGGGACACCCTATTACAACTGGAAGCCCGGCTTTGTACACTTCGTAAAGGCGGCTATGTCGGGCAACTGGAAAAAGGAATGGCTGTGGCTGGGGCCGGATTGGTCTGACATAAATAATCCCGACACCAGTTCCGTCGGCTTTATGCCGGGACCAGCCCTCAGTGCCGAAGTCTCTTCGGCCATGAACGATTTCGTAAGGCAGATGGCCTCGGGCTCCCTGAATCTTTTCACGGGACCACTCTATTATCAGGACGGAACCGTCTTTCTGGAAGAGGGACAGCAGGCAACGGACGAACAGATATGGTACATGAAGCAGCTACTACAGGGCATGATAGGGCCCAGCAGTGCCAAATAGGCAGCGGCTTTTGAAGCATGAACGTAACCCTCAAGGGCATTCACAAATTTTACGGGAAAGTACACGCTAACAGGGGAATTACGGTAACCTTCAGACAGGGCACAATTCACGGCATACTCGGCGAAAACGGAGCGGGCAAAAGTACCCTTATGAAAATTCTTGCAGGGTATGTTCCCCGCTCCGACGGAACAATCCTTATAGAGGGGCAACCCGCTGACTACTCATCTCCCCAGGAGGCTCTAAAACACGGAATCGGTATGCTGTATCAGGACCCACTCGACTTCCCCGCCCTCACGGCTCTGCAAAACTTCACCATAGGTCAACCTTCGGCGCCTTTTCTGTCCCCCGAAAAGAAGTTTAAAAAGATTTTTCAGGAGCTGGCAGGGCATTTTAATTTTTCCATCCAACCGGATAGTCTCCTTGAGAATCTGTCCCTGGGAGAAAGACAGCAGCTTGAAATAATCCGTCTTGTTGCAGCCGGAGCTCAACTTATAATACTGGACGAACCAACCACCGGGATTTCAGTCCATCAAAAGGAAGCCCTTTTCAGTGCTCTCAAACAACTTGCCTCGGCCGGTAAGACCATTGTCCTGGTGTCTCACAAGCTTGAAGACGTGATGGCCCTCTGCTCGGAAGTTTCGGTGCTCAGACAGGGCGAATGTGTCGGTCACATGACGGCGCCTTTTGATAAGGAGACCCTTTTAAAGCACATGTTCGGTAGGGTCCCTGCGCCTGTTTCCCGATGCATCGTTGAGAAAGGATCGTCGCTCTTATGGATGGAAGGAGTTTCCGCAGTCTGGAAAAACATACGGATAAGGCGATGCTCATTTCGGGTCAAAGAAGGCGAAATAGTGGGTATCGCCGGTCTCGAAGGCAGTGGTCAGGCCGTTCTTCTAAGAACCGCAGCAGGGCTTATACAACCGGTAGAAGGGAATATATACTGGCGTCGCGAGCAAATCACGGGCCGCGAGCGGAGGTTTTTCAAGAACAAAGGAATATTCTTCGTCCCGGCCGACCGCATACAGGAAGGTCTTTTCCCCGATTTAACATTGCAAGAACACTACGCTCTTACGTTTTTTGAAGAATCCCTGATAATCCCTCACAAAGGCTCAAAGGAAGTTGCTTCTGAAAGAGTCAGGACCTTTTCCATCAAGGGTAGAGAATCTCAGAGAGTGACGGAGCTTTCGGGCGGGAATCAGCAGAGACTGATGCTTTCGCTACTTCCGACCGACCCGCAGCTTCTATTACTGGAACACCCTACCCGTGGGCTGGACATAGAATCGGCAAGCTGGTTGTGGAAACATCTTCAAAGGCTTTCGTCTAAAGGCGCTGCTATTGTTTTTACCTCAGGCGACCTGGACGAAATATTCTCCGTGGCCCATAGAGTCGTGGTCTTTTTTGAAGGCCGGATCGTGCTGGACGAAAACGTGGATCACGTCAGCGTAAAGGACGTTCAGAAAGCAATGGCGGGAGTTTTTCGGGACTAGGATATGAAGAAATTGCGGACGGTAGCAACGGTTGCCCTGGTTTCAATTACGCTTACCGCACTTGTCGTCACGGCAGCGGGGGTCAATCCGGCCCACGTGATCGCCGCTTTCTTTAAAGGAACCTTCTCATCCTGGAGGCACTTCCTGCATGTTTTGAGCATATGGATTCCTCTTGCCCTGTGTTCCTGCGGGCTCCTATTCACCTTTTCCCTGGGTCTGTGGAACATAGGCATTGAAGGACAAATCATGCTGGGCGCCGTAGGCGCAACCTGGTGTCTCAGGTATTTGCAGGGATCTGTTGCACCGCCTCTGGCCCTGGTCTTTGCACTCATTGCGGCATGTGCATTTGGAGCCACCTGGGCCGTGATTTGCGGCCTTTTGAAGATCAAGAGCAACGTCCACGAAATCTTTTCGGGGCTCGGCCTTAACTTCGTTGCACAGGGGTTGTTGCTCTGGCTGATCTTCGGGCCCTGGAAAAGAGCGGGAATTGCATCAATGAGCGGAACGGAGCCATTCCCTCGAGAACTATGGTTCCCCGTGCCGGCCGGATGGAGAGTCTCACCTCTGATTCTGGTTGCTTCGGTGCTACTAATGGTCGCCACGGCCTGGGTGCTGAAATCAACCCGGTGGGGTCTTGTCATAAGGGCCATCGGAAACAATGCAAAAGCTGCAGAAGTCTACGGAATATCGATTAATCGTAACTTTCTCATGGCCATGTCGGTAGCGGGTACTCTGGCCGGCATGGTAGGATATTACCAGACTGTTGTAGTTTATCATCGCCTCATTCCGGTTATTTCAAGCAATTACGGATATCTCTCCCTGCTGGTAGTGATGCTAGCCGGATATCGATGCGGACCCGTGCCGCTTATCGCACTGCTTTTTGCAATTCTCCAGGCCGGAAGCATACAGCTTCCTTTAATGCTTGGGGTTGACTCTGCTTTAAGTGGCGTGATTCAGGGAATTCTCGTACTGAGTGCCCTTGGAGTCGTTCATGCCCGGAGGAAGGCTTAATGGAAATATCGTGGGGACTCTTTTTCGGGATGATTGTGGCCAGTGCCGCTCCCATTGTCATTGCCGGATTGGGAGAAACACTCACCGAAAAGTCGGGAGTGATCAACCTTTCACTTGACGGGACTATTCTCCTGGGGGCCATGTCCGGCTTTGTGATTGCCTGCAAAACGGGTAGCACGGCAGCGGGCATACTGGGTGCCGGCCTGGCGGGTGCATTGGTTGCGGCCCTGCTGGGGCTTTTGTGTTTGCTGTGGAAGGCTCCTCAGGTCGCCGTTGGCTTCGTTCTCACGCTGACGTGCCGGGATCTGGCTTATTTTCTGGGAAATCCTTTTTCAAGAATTGCCGGACCACAATTAGACACCATATCTTTGCCGGTTTTATCGAAACTCGACTTCATCGGCCCGGCTTTTTTTCACCACAACATAATGACCTATGCCAGTATCGTTCTTATCCCCGCCGTCTGGATATATCTGTACAAAACCCGAGCCGGCCTCATTCTTCGGGCAGCAGGAGAAAATCCCGAAGCCTGCAGAGCCAGGGGCTATAAGGTACTTCGTATTCGATTTTTCTATCTTGTCCTGGGCGGTCTGCTGGCCGGTATGGCCGGGGCAATGTTCTCTCTCGGCATAAAACCGGGATGGGGAAGGCCCCAGGGCTCCGAAGGTATTGGCTGGATCGTCCTTGCTCTGGTAATCTTCGGAGGCTGGAATCCTTTGCGGGTTGCACTGGGAGCCTACATTTTCGCAACACTTCAAGCCCTGAGTTCCATAGTGCAGAACATCTGGACATCCGTTCCGGCCCAGCTTATTCAGGTAGCCCCCTTTCCGCTGATGATTCTCACCCTGGTCTTCATAAACAGACCCACAAAACCCCGTCTCAGGGAACCGACATTTCGCTTTCTGGAACTGCTCAAGGCCAGGCCTCCTGCCGCTTTAGGGAAGGCCTTTTCGGAACATTAAAAACAACAGCTCAAAAATCGGAGGAATGCAGATGAAAGTCGTGAGATTCGGACAGGCCGAACGGTGCGAACCGGAGCCGGGATGGCTGAGAAGAAGTCTGTGTAACGAGCAGGAGATTTCCATTGAGCACTTCGTAAAGCCGCCGGGGCATACCTCGCCGACGCACCAGCATCCAAACGCCCAGGTTCTGGTGGTTCTTAAAGGTTCAATGATCATAACCCTGGATAACGGAAGGGAAGAAAGGCTTGACGAAGGAGATGCCGCATACATCCCGCCTAACGAAGCCCACGCAGTAAAAAACCCGTCGGATTCACCGGCAATCGGTCTGGACATCTTTATACCGGGTCGTTCCTTCGATTTCTGGTACAAAAAGATGGGAATTCAGCGGTGAAGTTTCACTATGCGGTACGTCCCAATCCCGGCAGCTGCCAGGAGACCGGACGAAAGAACCACCTCCATGTATGCTGTGCCCAGGCGATTTGTCGTGTGTAAGACTCTTCCGCGGGCAATCATGGTCTCCGTAACGGGCCTGAGGAAATTCATTTTTATCTCTACGGTGGGAACACGAAACTCAGGGCCGAGGACGCTTATAAGCGCCCAGCCTCCTGCCGCATCGGCAACGGCCGTTATAAAGCCTCCCTGAATGCTCCCGAGAGTATTGCAGAGCTCGTGGCGAAAAGGGAGTTCAAGCTCCACTTCCCCTTTACCCACGGCTCGAACCACAACTCCGAGGAGCTTCAGAGCAGGGCTTTCCTGAATTTTTTGAAAAAGAAATTCTGATTCCATGGGCCACAAAAAAACGAAAGGGGGGCTTTAGCCCCCCATAACGGTTTCAGGATCCCATAGCCTTTGCAATCTCCTTGCCGTATTCCTGGGCCATCTGAATGGCGCCCCCGATTGACGGCGACTTCAACCTCAAAGGCCCGCTCACCATCTTCATGCCGAACACATTGGCCATGGTATCGAAGATTCTCACGGGCGCTTCTCCGCTCCACCCAAAGGCCCCGAAAGATCCACCCACCTTGCCCGAAAGATTTGCCGACTCCAGCCTGAAAAGAAGGGTCTTCATGTGCTGCATCATCTCGCCGTGGTAGGTAGCAGATCCGAGAATCAGGGCATCGTAATCATCGAAATTGACATTTTCCAGGGCGGGATCGTTTGCATTCATAAGGGTAACTTCGACGCCGGACATTCGCAAACCTTCGGCAATAAGTTCCGCAATACCCTTTGTGTTTTGTGTCCTCGTCGCATAGATAATAAGGGCTTTCTTCATGTCCTATTCTCCCTCGTGAACCTCGACTTTGCCTTTATGCTTGGTACCGCAAATAGGACACAGAACCTCCATCTCCTCTTCCGGGCCAATGTAACGCTCCTTAAGCTCATCGGGCCCCATAAAAGTAACATCTCCACAGGCGCATTGAGGACACTCGGCTTTTACTTTATATCTTTTCTTGCCCATAAACCAGACCTCCTGTGAACGGATTTGATCATTGAAAAAAAGGGATACCGGACAATCCGCAAGTCCGGCATCCCCTTCTGCACCCCCTTATTTTGCACCCGTATTGAGAATGGTCACATCGGGCGGGACGTTAAAAAGTCTCTGACCGAGCTCTCTATCCAGAAGATAAAGGCCCCCTCCGTCCTGAACGAGCTTAACCTTGTTCAGAACCTCTGCCGCACTCGCCTCTTCTTCCACCTGTTCCCCTACGAACCACTGCAGGAAGTTGTTGGTTCCGTGATCCCGTTCTTCTATCGCCAGATCCACCAGATCGTGGATTCTTTTGGTCACATGCTGCTCGTGTTCCAGCACATGCTCAAAAACCGCAACAGGAGAATCCCACGTAGTAGGAGGGCCATCAATGGGCTGGAGGTCCACCTTGAATCCCCGCTCGTTCAGATAGGAATAAAACTTCATGGCATGAGAAAGCTCCTCGAGAGCCTGAACCTCCATCCATCTGGCGAAGCCGTCCAGCCCTCTGTCCTTGAAGTATGTCGCCATCGATAAATAGAGATACCCCGAATAAAGTTCCCACTTAAGCTGCTCGTTAAGGGCTTTGCCCATTTTTTCGGAAATCATCTCTTACACCTCGGCTTTCCACAAACCGTGCAGGTTACAATATTCCCTCAGAATGTACTTCCCTTCAGGCAGACAGAAGACAGCCTCCGGCGCGTCTCCGGGTTTTAGAAACTGCCTGTAAGCCCTTCCGGACTCGTCCACCACTTCGATCCACTCGATATAGTGTTTCTCTTCCATAGGATGAGCCACACTGCCGACCTTGACTTTCATACCGTGATCCGTCTTTTCGGCTACCGGAACGTGCTTTTCCTTTGCCGCATCAACGGTGTTTTCGACGAAGAGCTTCATGGGCTTTCCACAACATACCAGCTCACCCTGCCCTCCGTGAAGTACCTCGACGATATTCCCGCAAACTTCACACTTGTAAACCTGCAATCTTTCGGCCATCTCAAAACCTCCCCATTTTCTGTCGTTCAGGTTAACTGCTTCGTAAGAAAAAATAATTCTCATTAAGAGATGCGCAAGGCCACGAAGTAAATCAAAAAACTACCGGACCGTCCTGTTCAACCAGAATGACCTTATCATGCCAAACATTTCAGCGGGATACCCATCGGGCAGGCTCTTTTTACCACTCATGATTTTGAGAAAGTCAATATCGTCAAGTTCCAGAATTTTTTCAAAATCGGCCAGCTCCGAATCGGTAAGCTGAGAACCCTTTGCTTCCCAGAAGGATCTGAGAATCAGCTCAACTTCAAGGCTTGACCTCTTGGAAAGGTGATACCTTATCCGCCTCCTGATAAGCTCACGGTCAACCATCGTCCCGCCGCTCCAGAACCTCACGAACCCTTGACCCCCACTCCTTCTTCTCCGAAGCAGGAAGATGATGCAAAAAAATCCCCTGCCTTTGAAGCCTTTTCCACAAAGAGCGGCTTTCCTGCCGTTTCCTTTCATCATCCATGATAACCGGGAAAGCAACGGTATGGGCCTTAAGTAATGCTTCGAGATCGGCTTTACCCCCACAGACAACGGCATCAACCTCCGGGAAGAGCACTTCTTCCATGCCTATAAATACCTTCTCCATGACCCCATTTAAGTTCTCACCTGCCGATACGATTCTGTGCGGCACAAAGCTTTCCTTGTTGAAAGTCCATAAAAAATCGTCGAAATGGGCAGCTTCCATTGTGGATTCCACGAAAATCAGGACACGGCATCCCGCAAGGCAGAGCGCTTCGGAAATTCGACATATATCACCGTCACGATCACGGGTTGAGGTCTCAAAAAACAGGGCTCTCTTCACGGCACCACCGTCAACAGGTCAGATGAAAAGCTCCGGCCACAAGACGACCTGCCTCTTTCAAACCGTTAAACCTCTTAACCGCCTCCTTTGTCTTCTCAACCACAACTTCTATACCCCTGGCTTCAAGAAAATCGACCACCTCTGACGGAACCTTCATAAATCCAAAGGCACCGGTTCCCAGGACCACGACTTCCGGTCGGGCATCAATTATGTCCGTGATGTCATCAATGTGTAGCCTGTGCCCTTCACGACGCCACCAGTCGGATATTACCCTGTCTGAGATAATCTTCAAATCGGCCGTGTACTTCCGGCCGTTAATAACCATATGCCCGAAGCCGTAATCCTCTATCATGGTCGTAAACCTCCAGGTCAGGATACAACAGCTCCGCTGGAAGGCATGTCCTTATTATAAAGCACGCTCACAGAATCGGAACCGAAAGAATTTTTAAGACTGGAAATCACATCGGCAGTTGGAGACACTTTGAGGCTATCGTCGGGAAGTATTACGACCTCGATCGAATCTTCAAGGTTTAGATGCAATCTCAACGGGCACGATCCGGGATTGTTCTTTACAATGCGGTGAAGCAACAAAATATCGTCGTGTTTTACGCCTTCTGCATTCAATTTCAGCACGACCAGAGTCGCCTTTTTTTCTTCGGCTTCGTCGACCGAAAGGATTTCGCTGGCGATTATTTTTGTGGATTTTTCGTCATGCTGAACGACGCCCATAACCACCCGGGGCTCGTCGTCGGCAACTAAAGCATCACGATAGCGCATGTAAACCTCCGGGAAGGCAACCACCTCGGCTATTCCTTCCCGATCCTCAAGATTCAAAAAGCCCATCCTTTCACCACGCCTCGTGGTTATTTCCTTTGCGACCGTGATCATCCCTGCCACGACGACCTGTGCTCCGTCGGGTTTTGAGGACAGATCCTGAGTGGTGTCGGTGCAAAGCCTGGAAAGCCTTTCACGGTAAAAGTCAAGAGGATGACCGGAGACGTAAAAACCCAGGGCTTCCTTCTCGTAGTTTAACATGGTCCGGCTATCCCAGTCAGGCACGTCGGGCAGAGCGAGGTTTTTCAGGGGAAGGTCGTTAGTCCTGGAGCGAAGAATCGAAAGCAGGTTCATCTGCCCGTTCTGTCTATCCTTTTGAACGGACTGAGCCCTTTGAAGGGCTCCATCGAGACCGGCTATAACCTGTGCCCTGTTGGGATGAATTGAATCAAAGGCTCCGCATTTTATGAGCTGTTCTATTACACGGCGATTAACCTTTTGGCCGTCCACCCGCTGGCAGAAGTCGTAGATCGACTCAAAAGGCCCATCCTTTTCACGGCTACAGAGAATGGCCTCAACGGCGGCATCCCCCACGTTTTTAACGGCGGCAAGCCCAAATCTTATTTTCCCTTCGACAACAGTAAAACCCCGATCACTGGCATTTATGTCCGGCGGCAATACATCTATACCCTTATCCCGACACTCGGCTATCAGCTTAACCACCTTGTCGGAATCGCTGACCACACTGTTCAAAAGAGCCGCCATGAACTCCACAGGGTAGTGCGCCTTGAGATAAGCCGTTTGATAGGCGATAAAGGCATAAGCGGCACTGTGAGACTTGTTAAATCCGTAAAGAGCAAACTTCTCCATTCGATCGAATATGCGATTTGCCTTTTCCAGATCGATGTTATTCTGCCTGGCACCTTCCAGAAAGCGTTCCCTCTGAGCCTTCATGACCTCCGGGTCTTTTTTGCCCATGGCCCTTCTGAGTATATCCGCCTCGCCCAGTGTATAATTGGCAAGCACACTCGCAATTTGCATAACCTGTTCCTGATAAAGTATGACCCCATAGGTCTGTTCAAGTATCGGACGCAATTCCTCCAATTCATAGGTCACCGGAATTTCACCGTGCTTTGCCTTAATGTATTGATCCACCATGCCGCTTTCCAGAGGCCCGGGACGATAGAGCGCCACCAGCGCCACGATGTCCGAAAACTTTTCCGGTCGGAGGCGCACAAGGATTTCTCTCATGCCGGCGCTTTCCAGCTGAAAAACCCCCGTCGTATCGGCTCTGCACAGAAGATCGTAAGTTTCAGGATCATCAAGGGGGATGTTCAGCATGTCCAGCTTAACACCGTGATTTTTTTCGACCAGCTTTACGGTATCGTCTATGACCGTGAGGTTTCTGAGTCCCAGAAAGTCGAACTTTATCAGCCCGGCCTTTTCCACGTATTTCATTGAGTACTGAGTCACCACCTCACCGTCCTGGTCTCTGTAGAGAGGAACGTATTCCACGATGGGTTTGTCCGCTATAACTATCCCCGCCGCATGGGTTGAGGCGTGACGGGCAAGGCCTTCCAGGGTAAAGGCAATATCAAAAAGCTCTTTAATCTGAGGATCCTGACTTCGCAACTCCTCAAGCCGGGGCTCCAGTTCAAAGGCCTTCTCCAGTGTAATACCGAGAACGGCCGGAACATATTTTGCGATCCGATCCTGTTCCGCATAGGTAAACCCCAGCGCCCTCGCGACGTCTCTCACCACCTGACGGGCCGACATCGTACCAAAGGTCGTTATGTGGGCCACCCTGTCCTTCCCGTATTTTTCCGTGACGTATCTTATCACCTCATCACGCCGCTTCATGCAGAAGTCAACATCGATATCGGGCATGCTTATGCGCTCTTCATTCAAGAACCGCTCGAAAAGCAAGCCGTGCTCTATGGGATCTATGTCGGTTATGCCCATGGCATAAGCAACGAGGCTTCCCGCAGCAGAGCCCCGCCCCGGACCAACGGGAATTCCCCTGCTCTTGGCGTAATTTATGAAATCCGAAACGATGAGAAAATAAGGCGCAAAGCCGGTCTTCTTGATTACCGCTATTTCCTTTTCCAGCCTTTCCCGATAAACCCGGAATTCACTTTCTCCCGCACCGGGCATCTTTTTCTTAATCTGCTCCCACCGCCTGAGCAGACCTTCCCGGGCCTGCTTTTCAAAACGATCTTCCGCAGTCTCACCGTTATCCAGAGTAAAAACCGGAAAATGATACTGGCCCAGAGGAATTTCCAGATTCACCCTTTCTGCAACGACCAGCGTATTCTTCAGGGCTTCTTCAACGTGTCTGAAGGCGGAATACATCTCATCGGGAGACTTGAAGTAGAGTTCGTCGGTATGAAACTGCATTCGTTTTTCGTCAAGGACGGTCCTGTTGGTCTGAATGCAGAGAAGTATCTCGTGAGCCCGAACATGATGCTTCTCAAGGTAGTGACAGTCGTTGGTTGCCACAAGAGGCAGATTCATGGACCTTGCAAGCTCTAAAAGCCCATCGTTGACCTTAGCCTGCTCGACAAGGCCGTTTGCCTGAAGCTCCAGGTAGAAGTTGCCGGCACCGAAAATTTCCGAATACTCCCCGGCACACTGACGGGCACGCTTCATATCTCCTTTAAGAATATGCCGCGGCACCTCCCCTTTAAGGCATGCGGACAGTGCTATAATTCCCGACGAAAACCTTTCCAGATTCTCCTTGTCGATACAGGGTTTGTAATAAAAACCTTCTAGGTGAGCCTTTGAAACGATCTTCATCAAATTCCTGTAACCTTCATAACTTTCGGCAAGCAGGACGAGGTGGTAATTTTTATCCTCATCATCACCCTTACTCCTCTGAATCCGCTCAACCTGATCCGAAAGAGAGTAAGGGGTCACATAGACCTCACAGCCGATTATCGGTTTTACGCCTGCGGAAGTTGCCTTCTCGTAGAACTCGAGAGCGCCGAACATGTTGCCGTGATCGGTTATGGCCACGGCCGGCATTCCGTACCTTTTCGTGGCCTCCAGGAGATCCTTTATCCTGATTGCTCCATCCAGAAGGCTGTATTCTGTGTGAACATGAAGATGGACGAATTCCATGTCACGGCTCCTTCATTCTGTTGACTTAAGCATCAACTCTACGGCCTGGACATGGAATTATACGATCCCCTTCCCCATCTGGCAATCAACACATCCATCGCGGGAAACGACAACCGAACGGGCTTTACTCTGAGGTCAGACAAAAATCACGACAAATCCGGGAAAGCTCTGGAAAAAGTCACTTCAAAACACGGACTCTTGCACCGTCGTAGGTCTTAACCCGCCCGATCACCGAGGCATAAAGGAGCCCCCTTTCCCTGAGCCGCTCTGCCAGTTCGTCTCCACGGCCCGCCGGTACACTTATAAGCAGACCTCCGGAAGTTTGAGGATCCATCACGAGATCGGCGAGCACGGGATCCACATCGGGCATAACCTCAACGGAGCATGAAAAATGGTCACGGTTCGAATAAGCCCCGGCGGGGATCATGCCCATGGAAGCAAAATCATAAGCCCCGGGAAGCAGAGGAATCTTCGAAGACACGATCTCCACGGTAACGCCACTTGCAACGGCCATTTCAAAGGCATGGCCACAAAGCCCAAAACCCGTTACGTCCGTGCACCCTCCTGCATCGAATTGTCTCATAATCTCCGAGGCCTTATCGTTCAAAGAGGCCATCCACTCGACGGCTTCCAGCACTTCATCGTCATCGTCGGAAAGCAATCTTCCCTTTAAAGCCGTGGTTATAATGCCGGTTCCTATCGGCTTCGTGAGTACCAGTTCATCCCCGGGTCTTGCACCTCCGTTCGTTACCACCCTTTCGGGATGAACCACTCCCGTAACGGCCATGCCGTACTTTATTTCCTGATCCTCGACGCTATGCCCGCCTACGAGAAGGGCTCCCGCTTCCCTTATCTTATCAAGCCCGCCCCGAAGGATCTCCTTGAGGTAGTAAAGGTCCAAGGTTTTCGTCGGAAAGCAAACAATGTTCATGGCCGTAATGGGTTTCCCCCCCATTGCGTAAACGTCGCTGAGGGCATTGGCCGCGGCAATCCGCCCGAAATCGTAGGGATCGTTCACGGTGGGCGTGAAAAAGTCCACCGTCTGGACAAGAGCCAGATCATCCGAAATCTTAAACACTCCGGCATCGTCGGAAGTTTCCCGCCCCACGAGAAGGCGCGGATCTTCCTGCAAGGACAAATCGGCGAGCAACTTCGCCAGGACCCCTGGCTCCACCTTGGCAGCTCAGCCCGCCGCCCTGACCGTTTCCGCCAGCTTTATCTTTTCCCCACCGCTCATCATGTTACCGTGACGACCTTTCCGGCAACCTGCATCGACGTAACTATGTCGAGCATGTTGGTGGTCTCTCCAACCTGCTTCTCACCTATCAACCCGTAAAAGTCAAGGCAGGTTCCGCACACAAGTATGGAAACTCCCTGCCGCTCCAGCTCTTTCAGGTCGTCCAGTACGGGCGATCCCTTTACCGTCAGCTTCACCCCGGCATTCAGGAAAACCAGCCTCCAGAGTTGAGGAACCATCTCTCCCAGGGTCTTAATAAAGTTGGTCATGAGTTTTTGCCCCAGCTCGTCGTTTCCCCTGCCCAGCTTATCGGTACCGATCAACACGAGGAGTTTTTCCCCCGAGGGCCCGGAAAGGGTGCAAAGGATCTCTTCCTCCCCGGGGGCCAGATCCGACGCACCCGCTAATCTGCTACCCACCACGAGATAGCCTTCAGAATCTTCAGAAACAGTAACGCCGAACCCCTGCCTGCTCAAAAAACGTGACACATTCTCCCTCGCAGCAGGGTTATCCACTCTTACGGAAATTCTATCGGGCCTCTCCTTTTCCAGCACCTCCTTCGTCTTCAAAACCGGCGCGGGGCAGGCAAGCCCTCTGCAGTCTACTACCCTCTCCACCATTCCTCATCCCTCCCAAGCATCAATAAAGCCGCTTAACTCATAGATCGCAGTAGATCGGGAGGAAAATAGAAAAAAGCAATAAAGGGCAACTTACCTATCGGTTTAATTTTTTCTCATCTCCCTGCCGCTGGACAGCCCCTTCTCATCTAATGTAGAAGGCAAGACACGGACAAGGGTTTAAAAACGGCATCAGGAGGGGGATTATGGAAGAGAACAGGGTGTACGAGCAACTGGCAGAACATCTTAACAGGTTACCTGCCGGCTTTCCCAGAACGCCGACCGGGGTGGAAATCAGAATTCTGAAAAGGCTCTTTACGCCGGAAGAAGCACGATATGCCTGCACGCTCACTCTCAAACCGGAGCCGCCTGAAGAAATCGCAAAACGGCTGAACCTCGAACCCGGGAAGGTTGCCGGTATTCTGGAAGAGATGGCGAAGAAGGGATTGATCTTCAGAATACGCAAAGGAAGCGAAACCCGCTACATGGCGGCCCAGTTCATAATCGGAATATGGGAATATCACGTTAATCAGCTAACCCCTGAACTCATCGCTGACCTCAGGGAATACGCACCCTACTTCTTTCAACAGGCCATGAATCTCAGGACCCCACAGCTCCGCGTAATTCCGATTCCCGGCTCCGTGACGGCGGTTCAATCCATAATGCCCTACGAAGAAGCCCGGAGGCTGGTGGAGGAAAACCAGCCCATAGTGGTTGCTCCCTGCATATGCAGGAAGGAACACGGGTTAACCGGTGAAGCCTGCGATCGTCCTCTGGAATCCTGCCTCGTTTTCGGACTTGGAGCTCAATATTACATGGAAAACGGTCTGGGCAGACAGATCACCGTCCAGGAAGCCCTAAAAATCCTGGAAGAAGCGGAAAGAGACGGACGGGTCCTTCAGCCCTCAAACGCTCAGAAGATAACGAACATCTGCACCTGCTGTGGTTGCTGTTGCCAGATACTCAAGAATCTGAAAAAACTGGACAAACCGGCACTTTACGTGGTTTCGCGCCACATTGCCGAGCTTGACGAAGAATCATGCGTGCTGTGCGGAACCTGCGTTGACCGATGCCAGATGGACGCCATAACCCTGGGAGATGACCATGCCGTAATAAACAGGGACCGCTGTATAGGATGTGGCCTCTGCGTGACGACCTGTCCCGAAGAGGCAATAACACTTAAAGAAAAGCCCAAAGAGCTTCAAAAAGACGTGCCCGCAAGCCTCCGGGAAACTTATGCCAGGATGTTTCAGGAAAGAATGTCCGCAATGGTCGGGAAGGCCTGACGAAACCGGTAACCGGGTCGATCTGCCTCGACCCGGTTACGAACCCTTATCGAGAAGACACTCTGGATCTCAGATAATCACACCAGGCATCCAGTCCTTCACCGGTTTTGCAGGACAGCGGGAAAACAACCTGATCCGGGTTGAGATTAAGTGAAAATTTTCGGATTTTCTCAACATCACATTCAACGTAAGGGAGAAGATCCATCTTGTTGATGATGAGAACCGAGGACTTCTGAAACATCAGGGGATATTTTAGCGGCTTGTCGTGTCCTTCTGCCACACTCAGAATCATCACCTTTTCGTGCTCACCCAGATCAAACTCCGCCGGACAGACAAGGTTTCCCACATTTTCGATGATCAGGAGGTCAATCCCTTTGAGATTGAGAGACTCAAGAGCGGTACGAATCATGGCTCCGTCAAGATGGCAGGCTGCTCCCGTGTTTATCTGCACAACGGGAATACCCTTTCCGGCAATCCTCTCTGCGTCCTCTTGCGATTGAATGTCCCCCTCGATAACGGCAATTTTCAGATCACCCTTCAGCCTTTCAATAGTCCGCTCAAGAAGGGTTGTCTTTCCGGCACCTGGCCCGCTCATAAGGTTCACGACGTAAATGCCCAGAGAATCAAAGATTTCTCGATTTTCTCTCGCCATCCTTTCGTGGGCTTCAAGGATGGGGCACACGACGGGAATCTTCACCTTCTCCTTCACACTTCCCCTCCGCTTAAGCCTTCAACCTCGAGGACGAGTAACTCCCTTCCGCTCATGCAGTCGGCACCTTCGGTACCGCAGTCGGGACAGCGGAATGAAAAATTCTCGACTTCGAACATCAATCCGCATCGGCGACATCGTGCCACTACGGGGACTATTTCAATGTCGAGCTCCGAGTTTTCGGCAAAAGTCCCCCGGCTGATGATGGAAAAACAAAGCCTCAGCGCCTCGGGCACGACAGCCGCCATCTCTCCGACCTGCACCGCAACGCGCTCGACTCTGGACAGGCCGTGCCTTTCGGCCTCGTCCCGAACGATGTCAAACAAAGCCTGAGCGATGCTCATCTCGTGCAAGGGTCACCTGCCCGGCCTCTTTTTATTCCACTATGGTCCACTCTCCGTTCTTAACCTGAACCATGATTAGATCCTTCTTGCTCAGGCCGTTGTGGTCGGCAGGAGAAAAGTTAAATACCCCCAACTGTCCCACGAACCCCTTCGTGTTTTCTATGAAATCTCTTATCGCCGCCCTGTCGGGACCTACGGCTTCCAGCGCGGCCAGAGCAAGCTTCATGGCATCCCAGGCATGTCCGCCGAAGGAAGAAACGGGCTCATTATAGCGGGCTTCATATTCTCCCGTGTGCTCCATTATCACCCTTTTCTGAGGATGATCTTCGGGAAGTATCGGACCCACCACTATGGGCGGTAAAGGAACAAATATGCCCTCGGCATCCGCACCGAGCATCTCTATGTTCTTTTTGTTCCCGAAGCCGTGGCTCTGGAAAAAGGGAATGTCACCCATACCGAGCTGTTTCCACGTTTTTGCCGCAAGTATCTGGGTAGGCCCCACGGACCAGTTGACTATGGCCTGAGGGTCTTTTGACCGAATCTTGGTGAGCTGTGCAGTAAGGTCCGTATCCTTGGGACCGTAGCGCTCGTCCGCAACGATCTCTATCCCGTACTGAGGCGCATACCTCAGGAGTTCTTCCCGACCGCTTGAACCGTAACCGGTCGAAACGGTCATAATCCCGATTCGTTTGATTCCCCGGGCCACCATGAACTCGTACATTTTCTGAACCACGTGACTGTCCGACGGAGCGACTTTAAAAACCCAGCGGCGTTCTTCAACGGGCGTAACGATCTTGTAGCTTGCGGCGCAGGAAATAAGAGGCACCTGCTCTTTTTCCACCACCGGTGCCACGGCGAGGCTCTCACCGCTTCTGGTGGGACCTATTATTACGGCCACATTGTCTTTCTTGATGAGCCTTCTTACGGCGAGAATGGCTTTCGTGGCGTCGCTCTCATCGTCGTAAACTATAAGCTCAACGGGATGCCCCTTAATCCCTCCTGAGGCGTTAACCTTCTCTGCAATCATCTCCGCCGTTTTCTTCTCAGGCTCACCGAGAAAGGAAGCAACCCCCGTCACCGAAAAGACGGCACCGATCCTGTACGGTTCTCCGGCAAAGGCCGTCACGGCAGCCGAAAAAAACATTACAGCAACAAGCAACCGGCAAAAAAGTTTGACACAGCTCTTCACGGCTTCCTCCTCCACACACGTTAATAACAGGTGAACTCGTGGTTGGCTTACGACTATTTAGGCCGCATAATCGGGGCTGTCAATTCCAAGGGTTGGGCCTTTAAGCCCTTTCAGTAAAGAATGTTTCTGCTGTACCCTTCGATCGCCTCGCTGTATATTTCTCCGGGAGGGATTTTTTTGAGGTTTCCGTCATGACATCTCAGGGGAAAAAGAGAAAAAAGAAGAATCCTGTAGGGAAGCGGAAGAAGAAAAGCTCTTCAAAGAAGAAAAGGATAAACCTACCTTCTCGAGGGTTTATCGTGTTCTGGGCTTCTCTTCTGCTTCTATGGGGCGGCCTCATGCTACTTCTTCAGCAGATGTCCACCATATCGAAACCCCCGGAGAACCAGAGATTATCGGAAGTTCGAAAACCCCTGATCTCTGAAAAGGCACCTTACAAAATGCCCCACACCGAAAAAAGAAGGCTCCCGACCGCCCCTGAAACCGAACTCACGGAAAAACCGGAAGAAGAAGCCGACGCGGGCAGGGAACCGCCTTATTCGACCGATGCGGAAATACCCGAAGCTAATGAAGAACACAAGGTAAGTCATGCAATTGCCGATCGGCAGATACAAAAACCGCGGGGAACGGTCAGCATCATAATCGACGACATGGGACGGGACATTGAAAGTGCGAAGAAGTTCCTCGCTCTTCCCTATCCTCTTGCCTTCGCCGTACTCCCCTACGAAGCTCATTCAAAAGAAGTTGCCGAGATGATAAGAAAAAGCGGGAGAACTCTGCTTCTTCACATGCCCATGGAGCCCCGGGGATACCCGGAGGTAAATCCGGGACCGGGGGCACTGCTTCTGTCTCAATCAGAAGAAGAACAATACCGACTTTTCAAAAAAGCCCTGAAACAGGTACCGGGAGCCCTGGGCGTTAACAATCACATGGGCTCCAGGTTTACGGAAGACCGGGAAGCCATGAGGCGCTTCATGAGATGGCTCAAAGAAGAAGGGCTTTTTTTTGTCGACAGCCGTACGACTGCTAAAACGGTCGCCTGTGAAGCTGCAAGGGAGGTAGGAGTCCCCTGTCTCGAAAGAAACGTCTTCATCGACCATGAACTCACCCGGAAATTTATAGTGTCCCAGCTGGCAGAACTCGCCCGAAGGGCGTCAACCCAGGGTTATGCCCTTGCCATAGGGCATCCACATGAGATTACCTACAGGGTATTGAGGGACAACCTCTCCCGTTATTCCGTCAACGGGCTTCAGCTCGTTTCCTTACGAAAACCGGGGGAGTAAGCATCATGATGTGGAAGCGTTACGCTTTGTTGACGGCCCATAGAGCCTTCAGAAATATCAGGATGCAGTACGGCGGGCCTTTTGGAGCCGTTGTATGGATGTTTTTAAATCCCGCCGTTATGTTCTGCATCTACTATTTTGCAGTGGCGATTATCTTCAAACTGAAAATCGATAAGCCCTACGGTTTTGGAGAATTCCTTTTCTGCGGGATCTGGGTCTGGACATCTTTCTGCAACGCTCTTACGAAATCGACGACGGCGCTTGTAAACGAAGGTCCAATATTGAAAAAAGTCTTCTTTTCGCCGATGGTGCTGGTTCCTTCAATAGTCCTGGAAGCCTTTATAGGTTTGACGGCGGGCTTGTTTTTGTTCCTGCTTTACAGGCTCACCACAGGGTTTCCTGACCTGAGGCCAATCTATACGGCAGTTTTCCTGATCCCCTTGACGTTTTTCCTTGCCCTGTTTACTACCGGGCTGGGCTGGCTTTTTTCGGTACTCAACGTGTACTGGCGTGATCTCACGCACTTTATCAACATTTTACTGACCCTGTGGTTTTACGCCACACCGATCATCTATCCGCCGGAGCTAATTCCGGATAAATGGGAAATAGTACTGGCCGTCAACCCTGCGCATACATTTATTGTGTTATTTCGGGAAATTATGCTCAATCTCCAGCCGGGATCCTTTGTTTTGTGGCTTGCCGTGATAAGTTTCTCATTGACATTTTTCCTGATCGGGATAACATTTATGCGTGTTTTTTATCCGAGGGTGATAGACTTCCTGTAAGGAATGTCGGGAAAGAGGTTGGTTGTTGGGTCTCTTTATGCGAAAGGTGTTGACATTGTGAGACCATTGCTGGTATGAGGAAGGTTAGTATATTGGGTTATGAGAATTGTCGTTCAGATGGATGGGGTTTTATGTGTGGATGGTTGAAGGGGGTGAGAGCAGACGAAGAGGGAAGGGTTGGTTTGGTTCTTAAGGTTGGACTTTTGGGTTTGATCTGAAAGGGTGGTAATTCTTTGGTTCTATTGGTAAAAAGGAGGAAAAAATGAAGAAAGTGGCGTTAATGTTGGTGGTAGGGGCTTTTTTGGCCTTCGCCGCAAGTGCGCAGGCTCAAACGAATTCACAGGTGATTTTGTATCCCTATTTTGTTTCTAATCCGGGAACGGTGGCGACTATTGTTACCCTCGTAAACACAGTAAACAATACCTGCAATGCCCATCTTCGTTACTACTTTAAAGTTTACGACAACGGCGAATGGGAGGAGACCTGCTCGGAATACGATGACAACCTAACGCTTACCAAATGGGATATGGTAAGCTGGGATGTGTCAGGACATTTTGGAACGGGCGCTCTTTTTGGTGATACCAACTCTCCCGGTACCGGCCAGTTTGATTTAGAGCACCTGTCGGGTTATTCCACAGGCCGCGGTTATCTGGTAGTTGAGGCAGACTGCGTAATTGATGGCGAATACACGATCCTTGAAGTTGTAAACGGTGCGGCTGTTGGCGACAGGGCATTGCTTGGAAGAAAAAGTGCCACTTCTTGTGCTCAAACTGGAGTCTTTAGCGGCTTGACCAAAGAAGCATTAGATGAAGGTCAGCAAGAAGTCGTAACGGTGCTTCCTTCAACTGATTTCACAACCAAGTTTATCGTAACTCCGCTGGATGATCCGAGCGGTACAGGTGCTACCATGTGTCCGAATGTTAATGACTATACTGCTACAATTCGATTCGTAAAACCCGGCACGGCAAATGAGTATGGATTCTGTGATAGAAAGGAAGTTTGCCCGTCGATCGGCGAAGATCAAACCGTTACATGTGTTGATGTCGTAACCCTTGAAGACCTGCTCGGTGGGGTTATTCCCGCATGGGCACAGAACGGTGGCTGGAGCTTGCTAAGACTTTCGGCCGTTAATAACTATGACGGAGATAATGTCGCTGGAGACGATGTCAATGGTGATCAGGCCACGGTATTCAAGATTGAGTACGGCACCGGCTTCGGCGGCAGCATGACCAACAGCTGGGTAAATATCAACAATCATCGTCTATAAATAGCTGAGTTGTCGGGGGATTTCGATCCCCCTTTTTTAAGTTTTAGAAAAAGGGAAGACGAGGTCTTCCCTTTTTTATTGCCTTCACGTAAGGAGGATAACCATATATGACCGGTTTCCACTTTAAAAAAGCGATTTTTCTGGTCCTTCTCGTGGCTTTGAATTTTACACCCGCCCATGCAGAAAGAATGAAGCTCGAAGACCCGATAGAGTTCGGAACTGTATCGGGGGTGATCGACCGCCGACCTCACATAATCCAGAGCCGTGAGGAGCAGGGTAAGTGGTTTCTTGCTATGTGGCCCGATCAGTCCCGCTTTGTGGTCCAATCTTTCGAAGGAAAGTCCCCCGAACTGCTTTTTGAAACCACCTTGCCCGAAAAGGCGGCAAGTGGGGCAACGGGCGGTATCGTGGAAACACCGGAAGGGGTCATCGCGGTATGGTGGGTAAGAGACGAAACCGGGCCTGAGATCGAAAAGCGGATGATGGCCGGATTTATTCCTCATGATCGGGCGGAAAAGCCGGTAACCGTAAGATTGAGCAGTAAAAAAGGCCAGCCTCTTCCTCAGGTTGCAGTGGCCTCATCGGGGAATAAGGCGGTGGTAATCTGGCAGGACGAACGGGCCAGAAAGTACACCCTCAACGCAAGCACATCCGAAGACGGAGGTCGCACCTTCCTCTCGGAAGATTTCGTTGTTGTTCCCGAGGAGTACAACCCGGGAGAACCCGTCCTGGCCGTTGACGCCGGAGGGACATTTCACCTCCTGTTCAAGGGCTCCCGAAGCGGAAAATTCGGCATATTCCACACCAGCTCCGAAGACGGCAGGAAATGGGAAGAACCCGAGATGGTGGCATCTCCGAAAGGGTGGGCTCCTGCGTATGTCTCCATTGCTTTCCTGAACACAAAGCCCTATGTTTTCTGGGCGGGGGCCAGAGGTGTTCATTATGCCGTTAAAAGCGAGTCCGGAGGATGGAAGGAGGCCGCTGTACCTGATGTGCCTCAAAACCCCGTGAGCAGGCTTGAAGTGCGTTCTACCGGATCGGCCATTTTCGTCCTCACCGATTTTGCAAAAAGCAAGAGAAAGCGCGGTTTCATCCCGGAATTCGGAAATCGCCCGTCGGTGTATCTGATCAGGATGAATCAGGATGAAGGCTGGGAAAAGCCAATTCCGATTCGACACTATCCCCACGATACCACCTCTGCAGTTTACGGAGACCTTTACGTTTCACCCGACGGAAAACTGATAGCCGTCGCCTGGCAGGATTTTCGTCTGGTCAGATCCAATATTTTCATAAACTACTCCACCGACGGCGGGGAAACCTGGCAGAAGGAGGATGTAAACGTTTCCGAAAATCCCGGCTGCGATAACGAATTTTATCCTTTTCTCTTTGCCGACGGAAAGAATCTGCATCTCTTTTGGCCTGAATACCCCGACGATTCTCTTAACGCCACCCTGGTTAAACTCAAATACAGAGAGGTGAAATTGCCATGAAGCTCCGAAATTGTGTGCTGACGGTGCTCTGCCTGCTACCGGTAATCCTTGCAGGGTGTGCCGGTTTTGGCGTGAAAAGCCAGATGAGCTCGGGCTGTTACCGGGACATTGGAGAAGCAGAGAAAAAGAAGCTTCTTCTCGAAAGGGTTAACGAGAGATGGGCTGCCATGGTTGCACAGGATTTTTCTCACGTCTATGACCTTTTCGATCCCTTTTTCAGGGCAAGAGTGTCAAAAGAAGGATATCTGTCGATGCGAAATGTCGATGTGGATTACATCAATCCCGGTATAAAGTCCGTAGAAATCAGAGGCAACGTAGCCCGAGTGGTCATAGAGTACGAGTACAGGGTGCGTGCCGTAAAGGGCAAGGAGGTTTCACTGCCCGCCCGAAAAGGCACGGTCGAAGAGTACTGGTTGTACGTGGGCGACAACTGGTACAATCAATTTATAAACTATGCCTTCGGAGATACCTTTGCGCGCTATTGAGAACCTCAGGGTCGTATTTTTGAATCCCTCAAGATCCTGGGGAGGAGCCGAGAAAAGCTCCTTTTCGGTAGCCCATCGTTTAAGCAAAAAGGCCCTTTATCGGGTATTCTACAGAACGGGTATGGTCGAATCGGCCATACCCGCGATCTATCGAAACTCCACCTTGGACGTCGGAAGGATCGACATTTCGCCCTGGTTTCCTTTTAAAAAACCCGCGGCACTGTTTAGGGATGTCGTTACCGTTAAAAAGTTCATTACCGATTTTTGTGGCGGAAATTCGGACTTCACGGTTTTCTTCGGAATAATGCACTATGCATCCTTTTTGCTGAGCTTTTTAAGAAAAATTTCGCCCGGGCCTTTCGGGGTGATTGCTTCTCCCCGGGGTCCTTTGACGCCTTTTATAAAGCACATGGTCAAAGATCCTCTGGAGCGGTTCGGTCTTATTCTTGCAACGCGTTTTTTTTGCAAATTTTCCGATTTAGTACTTACTCCCTCCATGGGAACGTGGAACGATCTGGTGAAAAACTACGGAGCACCCGCGTCCAGAGGCAGGGTAGTACCCAATTTCGTTGAGCTACCTTCAGAAGCCTCAAAAACTTCGCTTTACGATCTGCCCGAAAGACCCAGGGTATGCTGGGTGGGCAGGCTTGACCGCGAAAGAAACGTAGAACAGTTACTCAACATTTTTGCCCGAATCTCCAGATCGGTATCCGGATCACTAATCATTGTAGGAGACGGTCCACATAGAAGTATCGTTGAGAACTTTATAGAAGCAGAGGCGCCCGGTTCCAGAGTGTTTTTTGCAGGGTTCAGGGAAGATGTTTCTCCTTTCCTCGGTGCTTCCGATATCTTCGTGCACACCTGTCTCTTCGACGGATGCCCCAACTCACTGCTAGAAGCCTGCGCGGCGGGGCTGGCCGTAGTTGCTCAGAACTGCCCTTACGGTCCTGCAGAAATTCTTGACGGCGGGAAATACGGAATTCTCGTCAATTCGGAGGCCGAGCTGGAATACGCCCTCAAGGAGCTTTTGACAGACGAAGCTCTACGGCGTAAATTCTCTTCGCTGGCCCGTGAAAGGGCGGCGTATTACAGTGCCGAGAAAACCGTTTCGGGCTACGAGTCGGTAATTGATGAAGTATTCAGAAAACGACGCGGTCATTGAAGTTAGAGATCTATCCAAGCAATTCCGGCTCTACAGAAAGCCGTCCGATCAGCTCTGGGAATTGATAACCCGGCGCACCCGTCATCAGGTTAAAGCCGCCCTGAGGAACGTCAGCTTTACCGTGCGCAAGGGGGAGTCTCTGGGTATAATCGGTGAAAACGGAGCCGGGAAGAGCACGCTCCTGCAGATACTTGCCGGAACACTTCCGCCGAGTTCAGGTCACGTAAAGATCCACGGACGCGTTCTGGCGATTCTGGAGCTGGGAACCGGTTTTTATCCCGACTTTACCGGCAGAGAAAATGTCGTAAATTACGCCCGCCTTCTGGGCTTTGACGAATCCTCACTGCGCAGAAAGATAGAAGAGATAAGAGAATTTTCAGAGCTGGGGTCGGCTTTTGATCTTCCCGTTAAAACCTATTCCACCGGCATGGTCATGCGCCTTGCATTCTCGGTGGTCTCGTCCTTTGATCCCGAGATCATGATAATCGACGAAGCGCTTTCCGTAGGAGATGCCTACTTTCAAAAAAAGTGCATAGACCGCATTGCCGGGTTTCAGAGATCCGGCGGCACCCTACTGCTCTGTTCTCATGCCATGTACCACATAAGCCTGATGTGTCAGAGGGTGCTGTGGTTAAAAGACGGTCGGATCTACATGGAAGGCTCTCCTAACGAAGTCATACCTCAGTATGAGTGGTACATGTTCGAGCGTGAAAGGAACCGAACACTGCAAATGGAAAAAATGGGAACAGATCCCGAAAACGGAAGCCCCGTTTGTATCCACGAATGTTTCGCCAATGCCGACGCACGTACCCCGGTTCGTACGGGAGATACGCTAGAAGTGACCATTAAGACAAAAGCCATCAACCCGCAAATTCCGTATCACGTAGCCGTCTCGGTTAAATCCTTTACCGGTTGGGGAATTTTCATGGCGGGGACTCATCTCGACGGCATTCCTCCTCTTACTGGCGACAGGACGGTAAAGGTGCAATTTCCGGATCTTCCCCTTCTTGGAGGAAATTACTACGTCCACGTGAGGATCTTTGACGACAGGGGACTCGTCGTTTTCGACGAACGGATAGTTGACAACATAATCGTGGCAAAGGAAAGCAGTCACGTGGGAATCTGCCGATTGGAGCACAAATGGACGGTGGATTAAAGTGTTACAGCTTTTCAAATACCATGTGGTATCCTTCCCAGGGCCGTGAAAACTTATGACGTTTCTTAAGAGAAAACCCTCCTTTTTCTTCGATCAGCTTTGCAAGATCTTCGGTGGTTTCCCACCAGAAGCTTGCAAACTCGTCAGGCTCAATCCCCTCCCCTTTTCCCATTATTGCCTCGACCACAAAAAATCCGGTTTTGTCCAGCACACGGCGGACTTCGTTCAACACTTCCTGAATATCGAATACGTGATCAAGGCTGTTTGTAAACACGACATCGACGACACCGTCGGGGAACTGAAGCGAGTGAAAGTCACCGTAAAGAACGAAGTGGTTATTATCTCCCGGATTGATGTCAACGCCCACGGCGAAGCATCCTAGATCCAGAAAAGCCTTAACCTCCGTTCCCTGCCTTGCCCCAAGACAAAGAACTTTCATGCCCTCTTTTATAAAGCCTCCGGCGGTAAGACGGTCTCTGAGGAGTGCCCTGTACTCCCGGTCGTAAACGGCCAGTTCGTCTTTGTTTATAAGGGGAAACTTCGACGCCTGATGCTCCAGGTACGAAATGTAATCTCTGTAGTAACGCACCATGTGGCCTTTTCGCTGGTGGGGCATCCAGGAGAATTCGGAAGGCCTCTTCTTTTCATCCCTGACGACCCCTATTGCTTTCTCCAGCAAAGAAGATGGAACCACATTCCTGATCTTTTCCTTAAACCCCATGATACTCCCTGTACCATCTGACAAACCTTGCAATGCCCTCTTCAACCGAAACTCTAGGTTCATATCCGACGAAGTCCCGAATCTTGGAAATGTCCCCGAAGGTCGCCTCCACATCGCCGGCCTGAATGGGCCTGTAAATTATTTGAGCCTTTCTGCCGGTTTCTTTTTCTATGAGCGAGACAAAATACTCCAGATCGACCATTCGGCCGCTGGCAACGTTGTATATTTCAAAAAAACGGTCATCCCCGATAGAGCAGAGTTTTTCGACGATCAGGGTTATTGCATCAATGCAATCGTCGATGTAGGTAAAGTCCCGTTTCATTTTTCCATAGTTGTAGAGTTCTATGGGTCTGTCCGAAAAGATGTTCCTCACGAACTTGTAAAGGGCCATATCCGGCCTTCCCCAGGGGCCATAAACCGTAAACAACCTGAGACCTGCGGTTTGAATACCGTATTGATGTCCGTAGCAAAAAGCCAGCAGTTCGTCGCACTTTTTCGTGACGGCGTAGGGGCTTATCGGTGAATCCGTGACGAGATTCTCGGACAGCGGATAAAGGGCGTTCTTTCCGTAAACGCTGGAACTGCTTGCAAAACAGAGTTTTCTTATGCCCTTAAGCCGACAGCCGTCAAGGATGTTGAGAAATCCGGAGATGTTGTTGCTCACGTAATCCTCCGGACAGGCAAGGGAGTGCCTGACTCCCGCCTGAGCTGCAAGGTGACAGAGGACGTCCACCTGATGATCCTGAAAAAAGCGCAGAACTTTGTGCCGATCGCGAAGGTCCATTTTTATAAACTGCAGGTTCCCAAAGCGTTCGGAAGAGACCATCTGGTCATCCAGTATTTCACGAATACCCAGTTCCCTGAGCCGGTCCAGTTTGATGCCTATATCATAGTAGGCATTGATGTTATCGAGAGCTATGACTTTCCAGTCAGAGCTGGAGGCAAATCTATAAGCAAGGTGAAAACCGATGAAGCCCGCAGCTCCCGTAATCAGAATCGAGGGCATACAAGACAACCTCCTGAATATCAGTATATGTCGATGTCTGCCATTGTGAAAAATAAGCTTTTTTTCAACAGGGACACAAGGTCAAAGGGCGAAGCCGTCGTAATTGCGGCAAGCGTAAGAGGTGTAGCAGTACCGGCAAAACTTATCCCCCTGACATACTGCCGGAGACAGTGAGGAATCCAGCATTTGACATCTCCGAAGGCATCGCAAATCTTCAGAAAAAACGGCTTGATCCATCCCGGCGGAACGAGGTAGTCAACCAGCCTCCTTCCGTCCGGATAGATCCCCGTAACGAACCATCCCCTCAGCCTTCCGAAGATTTCGACGTAAAAAAAATCATACCTTTCAACAGGGTTATTCAGATATCTCCAGTTGACAAATTCCCAGTCTCTTTTCAGTAAACAGGAAAAGTGTTTCCCGACCTCATCCCACAGACGATTGCAGGTTCTCTTTTCGGGCTCATCTTTTATAAACCTGACGGGAAGCCGACGAAGGAAACTCAATCCGGTAGCCCTCTGCGGACAAAGGTCTTCAATTTCGGAAACCACATGCAGCCACCCGTGCTTCTGCCCTATAATCGAGGACACGGGACCGGGGAAAACGTAGGGAATAAAAGCATCCTGTGAGTGCTCTATTTCCTCCAGAAGCCTGTGGATCATTCTGGTAAGAAGATTGCGTCCGCGGGCTTTCTCGTGAACCATGGCATCAACGAACTGGAAGAACACAATTTCACGGCCTTCCTTCCAGCCTGCCAGCGGAATGGAAGCAACATGGCCGACGAGTTCGTTTTTATCGAAGTCCCAGGCACATACGGCAAAGATCCTGCCGTACTCCTTCATCCTGTATTTCCACAGAAAGACCTCGGGGGAAAAATCCTTGAAGAAAACCTGCTTGAAGAGGCTCGATACCTGTACGAGATGATCTTGATTTTCCTTCATTATGGCAAGGCTGGAGGGTTCCGGCATTGTATCAGGCGGATTGTCTCGTGAATCCGGGTTCATAGGTACAAAGGGGTTCCTCTGCAAGGTAGTCTCCCGTCGCCTCATAGGCTCGGGCCCGGCACCCACCACAGACCCTTATGAACTCGCACCTACCGCACTTCCCCTTATACAGAGACAGATCCCTGAGTCTGGAAAAAACCTCCGATTTCTCCCAGATATCGCGAAATTCGGAGGTCTTCACATTGCCACATTCGATCTCCAGATAACCACAGGGTTGAACCGTTCCGAGGTGAGAAATGAAGCAGAAGCTTATCCCTCCAAGACATCCGCGGGTCACAGCATCCAGCCCGTAAGACCGGAAGGTCACGGCTTCACCCTTTTCACGGGCTCTCTGACGCAGGATTCGATAATAATGGGGTGCGCAGGTCGCCTTGAGCTGAAGGCCCGACCTGCCTCGCTGTTCGTAAAACCAGTGAAGCGCCGACTCATACTCGGCGGCACCTATTGCCCGGTCGCCCAGATCCCTTCCCCTGCCAGTGGGAACCAGAAGAAAGATGTGGTGTGCTTCTGCACCCAGAGATATCGCCAATTGGTGGATTTTTTCCAGTTCGTGCAGGTTTTCTGCCGTAATCGTCGTGTTTATCTGAAAAGGCACGCCGCAGGACTTCAGAACGTTAATGCCTTCAACGGCTCTTTCAAAAGCCCCCGGAACCTTTCGGAAGGAGTCGTGAGATTCAGATGTTGATCCGTCAATGCTTACGCTGACTCGCTTAATCCCCGAATCCTTCATCTTTCGCGCAACTTCGGGTGTGACGAGGGTGCCGTTAACGGCCATCGTCATTCTGAAGCCTTTTTTCGTACCGTAGGATGCTATTTCGAAGATGTCGGGTCTTAGGAGCGGTTCACCGCCCGTGAGTATAATTATGGGCTTTCCCACTTCGGCTATCTGATCCATCAGCCGAAAGGCATCCTCGGTGGAAAGCTCACCTTCATAGGGCTTATCCAGAGAAGCCGCCCGGCAGTGGATGCAGGCTAGATTGCAGGTCCTCGTAACTTCCCAGGCAACGATTTTAAGCTCGTGCTTCAGTACAGGATTATTCACCGGATTGCTCCCGCAACGCCTCAGAAGGGTTAAGTTTCACGCAACCATCGGGCAACATCCCTTGCAAAATAAGTTATTATCATATCGGCACCGGCACGACGAATTGACGAAAGAGTTTCCAGGACGACCCTTTTTTCGTCAAGCCACCCGTTCAGGGCGGCAGCCTTGATCATGGCGTACTCACCGCTTACGCAGTAAGCGGCAACGGGATATCCGAATTCATCCTTCACCCGCCTTATGATGTCGAGATAGGGCAGAGCCGGCTTGACCATCACGACGTCCGCACCTTCTTCAATATCCAGGGCTACCTCCCGAAGAGCCTCGTCAGAATTAGCCGGATCCATCTGATAGGAACGGCGGTCGCCGAACTGGGGAGCCGAATGAGCGGCTTCTCTAAAGGGGCCGTAGAAGGCAGAGCAATACTTTGCGGAATAAGCCATTATGGGAATGTGGGAATACCCGTTTGAGTCCAGGGCTTCTCTGATGAACCCAACCCTGCCGTCCATCATGTCCGACGGTGCGACCATATCCGCGCCCGCCCTGACGTGAGACAGTGCAATTCGGGCAAGGACATCCAGAGTGGCATCGTTATCAACATCGCCGTTTTTCACAATACCACAGTGACCGTGACTGGTGTACTCACACATGCAAACATCGGTTATGACCAAAAGGTTGGGAAAGGCATCCTTCACGGCTTTTACGGCCTGCTGAATAATCCCCGTTTTCGCATAGGCTTCACTGCCCCGCTCGTCTTTGTGTTCGGGAATGCCGAAGAGAATGATCGCCGGAATCCCCAGATCGAAAACCTCTCTGACGTCCTTGAGCAACTCATCAACGGAGAGCTGAAAAACTCCCGGCATAGATCTTACTTCGTTTCTTACGCCTTCTCCCGGCATCACAAAAAAGGGACATATCAGATCGTTCACGGAAAGAACCGTCTCTCTTAAAAGTCGCCTCAGCGCTTCGTTTCGCCTCATACGACGGGGTCTGTAAACGGGGAATCTCATTCAACTCCTCCGGTAAGGCCTATCTCTTCATCTGTAAGGTAACATGCGGGATCGGGAGCCCACAGATCCCCGGTGGCCGCCTCAGCTCTTACCCTGAAGTTGCCACCGCAAATATCCAGCCAGCGACAGGAACGACATCGCCCTTTAACGTATTTTTTCTTGTCCTTGAGCATTCGCATCAGGGGGTTTGACAGGTCCGTCCAGATAACGCTGAAGGGTCGTTCCCGAACGTTTCCGAAAGAATAGTGTCTCCAGAACTGATCGGCATGAACGGAGCCGTCCCAGGAGATGCAGCCAATTCCGCGGCCCGAGTTATTACCTTCGTTCATCCGCAAGAGTTCCAGAACTTCTGCGGCCCTTGCAGGATTTTCTCTGAGCAAGCGAAGATAAACGTACGGGCCGTCAGCATGATTGTCCACGGTGAGCACTTCTGTTGGTTTTCCCCGACGATGAAGGTCTGCCGTTCTGTCTATGATAAGGTCCACCACCCTGCGGGTTTCCTCATGGGACAGGTCTTCCTTCATAAGATCGCTACCGCGCCCGGCATAAACGAGGTGATAAAAGCAGATTCTCGGAATTTCCAGTTTTTCCACCAGTTCGAACATGGCGGGGACGTCGTGAACGTTACGTTTGTTTATGGTAAATCGCAAGCCCACCTTTATCCCCGCTTCCTTACACGCCTCGATGCCTTCCAGGGCACGACGAAAGGCCCCTTTGACTCCCCTGAAGGCGTCGTTCACATCTTCCATCCCGTCGAGGCTTATACCAACGTAAGAAAGGCCTATTTTTTTAAGTTCCCTGGCAACCCCGGGGGTTATAAGAGTGCCGTTAGTAGATATAACGGCCCTCATCCCCTTTTCCACTGCATAGGCGGCAAGCTCGAATATGTCGGGCCTCATCAAGGGTTCACCGCCCGAAAAAAGCACCACCGGACAGCCAAAGGCCGCCAGATCGTCCAGCAGCCTTTTGCCTTCCTCGGTGCTCAGTTCCCCTTCCGTCGGCAATTGATCGGCCTGGGCATAGCAATGGGCACATCTGAGATTACAGCGCTTTGTTACGTTCCATACCACCACGGGCTTTTTGTCTTCCGAGAATTGCAGGAGATGAGAGGGAAGCCTTTTACTTTTACGGCCATATCTCAACGCATCCGAAGGCTCAACGGTGCCGCAATAAAGCTTTGATATCCCTATCATGAACCCCTCCGGTATCGATGATCTTCGGAATCCAGAGGATAACGCTCATAAGTCTTTCTTACCAGTTCGTCCATGTACTCCACGGGCCTGATGACCGCATCTCTTCCCAATACAAAGTGCATCTGTCCGCACCTGTCGGATATCAGCTTGAAGGCATAATCAAAATCTCTTGAAATCTCCCGGCAAATCACCGCCGCCGTCGTATCGCATTCCAAGGCTCTGACGATGATTTCGTTAACGGCATCTTCTTCGAAGGTTATCTTGAAACCGTGTTTTTCGTAAAAGTCGGACTCAAATATGCGAATCTGATTGTAGAGCAGAACCACTTCTTCAAAAACCTTGTCAATGGGAACGCCGGATCTCATGTGAAAATCCACAACCAGCGCTATGCGGTCTCGGTTAAAAATCAGCGGATACTTATTTTTAAACTGGGTTATTACCGAATCCGATCTCTGGAGCACCACGATGCGCTCTTGCTCCAGAGCGGCTTCGTAACGATTTCGATATTCGGGATTTTCGGGATCTGCCAGAAGCCTTGCAAGCTCTCTTTCGGGATTTTCCACGACCTCAAGGGTAACGACGAAGCGGCGTATTGCCGTTGAAGGCAGAGTCTTTTCAAAGGGAAGCAAAACCTTTTCGACGACGCTGGTGAGAGCCCTTGCACCGGTTTTTTCCCGATAGGCCATACGGGCGATGGCCCTGAGGGCTTCGTCTTCAAAGACGATGTCAATGCCATAGCAACGAAAATCTTCTTTCTTGCCCAATATAATAGGATTATTGGGATTTTTAAGAATTTCGTACAGATCTTCCTCCGACAAAGGATCCAGCACGGCGATGACGGGAACTCTCCCTATGAACTCCCGCTCAAAGCCGTATTCCACGAGATCGTCGGCCGTTACGTAATGCAGGAAATGGGTATCCTCGTCTTTGCTGTAAATCTCCGCTCCGAACCCGACACCCTGCTTCCTTATTCTCTTTTTGATTATGTCCGAAAGTTCCGGAAAGGCGCCGCTCATGACGAAGAGAATGTTCCGGGTGTTAACGACACGCTTCTCTCGCTTTCCCGTGCGTCGAAACTGTTCTATTGCCTGAAGTTGTGCGATCGGGTCATGGGGCACGCGAAGATCGACTTCCGTTTCTTCCAGGGGTTTCAGCAGGGCCCTCTGAACGCCTGTTCGTGAAACGTCAGGGCCTATAAGTCCTTTGGAAGAGGCTATTTTATCTATTTCGTCGATGTAGATTATCCCGTGTTCGGCCAGTTCGATGTCGTCGTCGGCGGCAGATACCAGATCTCGCACAAGATCTTCCACATCTCCTCCGACATAGCCCGTTTCGCTGAACTTGGTAGCATCCCCTTTCACGAAGGGAACATTCAGCTTCTCGGCAATAAGCTTCACCAGGTAGGTTTTTCCGACTCCGGTAGGACCTATCAGCAGTATGTTGTTTTTAATTCGTCCGACGGGTTGAACCTTGCCAAAGCGTTCTCTCTCCCGCTGAAGCCGTATCCGGTTGTAGTGAGTACAGATCTTCGTGGCGAGTACTGCTTTCGCACGATCCTGTTTTATGACGTACTGATTTAAATAAGACTCAAGTTCTTCCGGCCTTAAATCAAATCTCACCTGATTGAGCCCCGAGGACTTCTTGCCGGAAGCTTCACTTTCACTCCGGAAGGTCATCTGCATCGGCGACATGACTTTAATGCGCACTCCGTATTTTTTCTTGAGGTACTCGTTGAGTTCCCGTTCCAGTTCGTCTGGATCCGGAAACCTGGACGCAGCTTTTATCATGGCAACAATCCTTCGAAAAGACAAATTTTCAGTGCTTTAGTACTATAAACATTATCCGAAAAGGTTTCAACAAATCCCGTAGCCGGGATTAGATTCAACGGAGGACTTAACTCCTTGAGATGCATCTTTGCTCGTGTTATAGACCATGATGGCTTCGTCAGGAAGCCCAAAATGTTACGGATCAAACGGGGGAAACGAACATGCCTGTAGCGACAATACCAGAAGCCCTTGAAGATATTCGGCAGGGTAAGATGATCATTCTCGTGGACGACGAAGATCGGGAAAACGAGGGAGACCTCTGCATTGCGGCTGAAAAAGTAACACCCGAAGCCATAAACTTCATGGCCAAATACGGCCGGGGGCTTATATGCCTGGCGCTTGCTCCCGAAATCGTCGATCGGCTCCGGCTTCCCATGATGGTTCAAAACAACACGTCCAAATTCGGAACGGCCTTTACGGTTTCCATAGAGGCCCGCCATGGGGTAACCACGGGAATAAGCGCCGCTGATAGAGCACATACGATACTTACCGCCGTCGCCGACGATGCCAAACCGGAAGACTTGGTAAGCCCCGGTCACGTATTCCCTCTGAGAGCCCGCGAAGGTGGCGTTCTGGTTCGATCAGGCCAGACGGAAGGCTCCGTCGATCTGGCACGCCTTGCCGGTCTTAAGCCCGCAGCGGTTATCTGCGAGATCATGAAAGACGACGGCACTATGGCCCGCATGCCCGACCTCGAGATATTTGCGGAGCAACACGGGCTTAAAATCGTTACCGTGGCCGACATAATCAAGTATCGGATGCAACACGAAAGGTTCGTACATCGGGCAGCCGAGGCAACGCTACCGACGTCTTTTGCCGGAACCTTCAGGATGATAGCCTACACCAACGACATAGACGATTACGTGCACATTGCCCTCGTAAAGGGAGACATTTCACCCGATGACGAGGTACTGGTAAGGGTTCATTCCGAATGCCTGACGGGCGATGTATTCGGTTCTCTGAGGTGCGATTGTGGGGATCAGTTGCGCGCAGCCCTTAAACAGATCGATCGTGAAGGCAAGGGTGTGCTCGTTTACATGCGTAACCACGAAGGGCGGGGAATAGGACTGGTAAACAAAATAAAAGCTTATAGACTTCAGGAAAACGGACTCGATACGGTTGAAGCCAATCAGGTTCTGGGCTTCAAGGAAGATCTTCGGGACTACGGAATCGGCGCCCAGATTCTCGTGGATCTCGGGGTTCGTAAGATGAGGTTGATGACGAACAACCCGAAGAAGATAGTCGGGCTACAGGGATACGGTCTTACGGTAACCGAACGGGTTCCCATTGAAATCCCGCCCAACGAGTGTAATTTTGAATATCTAAGAACGAAGTGTAGCAAAATGGGGCATCTTTTGCGGTTGGTCCAGAGGAAGGATGGTTAGCCATGAAAGTACGCGAAGGTAAGCTACTGGCGGAAGGGTTAAGATTTGCCATTGTTGTCAGCAGATTTAACGATTTCATCTGCGATCGGCTTCTCGGCGGAGCCCTGGATGCTCTCACCCGCAGTGGCGCGGATCCGGAGCAGATTGAAGTATTCAAGGTGCCGGGAGCCTTTGAAATCCCTCTGGTTGCCAAAAAGCTGGCTCGCAGCAGGCGTTACGATGCCGTAATATGCCTTGGCGCGGTGATTCGAGGGGCAACCCCTCACTTTGAATACGTGGCCAGCGAGGTTGCCAAAGGGGTCGCACTGGTGGGTCTCGAAACGGAAGTGCCCGTGACTTTTGGAGTGCTAACGACCGACACGCTGGAACAGGCAATAGAGCGGGCCGGTTCCAAGGCGGGCAATAAGGGTTGGGATGCCGCTCTGGCGGCAATTGAAATGGCAAACCTGTTGAAAAACATCGAAAGCCCCCGGAACTAATGGAAAAGAAGAAGATAATCTTTAAAGGCAGACGGGGTGCAAGGGCTGCAGCCCTTCAGGTGCTGTACCAGCTGGATCTTTTGTCGGGATCGGGGGCCGTAAAAAACGGAAACATAGATGCGGTTCTCGATCTCTACAGGTCCAGTTTTAAAAATAAAGGGCTGGACTTTGCCTTCATGGAAACTCTGGTGCGTACCACATGGCAACACAGGAACGAGATAGATGAAAAGATCGATAAAGCGGCGGAACACTGGAAGATCGAGCGAATGTCTCCCGTCGACCGGAACATTCTCAGAATTGCCGTTTGTGAAATGCTCCTTATCGGCGGGATTCCCCCTGTTGTCTCCATTAATGAAGCTGTAGAGCTGGGGAAAGTTTTCGGCGACAGTGATTCCGGAGCTTTCATCAACGGCGTGCTCGACCGAATCCACAAAGAATACTGCTCCCGCCCTTAGATTTCAAAATATCTTCTAAAGGTGGTTTCCAACGTGAAGTACCACATAAGAATTTTCGTAAAAGATGACTACGTCGCCCGACGACTCGACGAAGTACTCCGGGATGAATACTCCCTGGAAGTAACCAGAACTTCAAAGATCGATACAAGAGACCAGAGCGAACCCTCATGCTTCATCATTGAGGCTTCTCATTATAATGACCTGGATCTTATAACGCGGGCAAAACTCCTGTGGCCCGACGTACCAATCATAGCCGCGGGATGTGCCGTCGAAGGTCACCATCTTTCTCCACCGGCAGATCTCGTGGTGGGAGCGATAAAAACAGGAGCCGTTGACTTTATAGACATCACCTCGCCCGATCTGAAAATAAAGGCCACTTTGTCGCAGGTAATTAAAACCCGGGAATTGAAAAACGAAATCGATTACCTTCGCCGTGAACAGGACATAATCTACGACTTCAACCATATCATCGCCCGATCTCCCTCCATGAAGACCGTTATCGAGACACTTAAAGAATTTGCGAAAACCGACGGAACCATTCTTATTACGGGCGAAACGGGAACCGGTAAGAGCTTTTTGTCCGGGGCGGTGCACTTCAACAGCGAAAGGCGTAACCGACCCTTCGTCAAAATAAATTGCGCAAACATCCCCGAACATCTTCTGGAAAGCGAACTCTTTGGACACGAAAAAGGGGCTTTCACCGGAGCAAATAAGACCCGGATCGGAAGAATTGAGCAAGCCCGCGGCGGAACCGTGTTTCTTGACGAAATAGCGGAAATGAGCCCCGCGCTTCAGGCCAAGCTCTTAAGATTTCTCGAAGAAAAGTCTTTCGAGCGCCTGGGTAGCAACAAAACCATTGAGGTTGATGTGCGAATTATTGCCGCGACGAACAGAAACCTTGAGCAAATGGTGGCCGAAAAAAGCTTCCGTGAAGATTTGTATTACCGGCTGAACATTTTGAGAATCCACATCCCGCCACTGCGGGAAAGGAAGGAGTGCATAGAACCGCTTGCAAAATTTATTCTGGCACAAAAGGCCCGGGCACTAAAAAAGAACGTCAAAGGGTTTTCCCGGGAAGTAATTGAAATGTTCAAAACCTACAGGTGGCCCGGCAACATAAGGCAACTGGCAAACATCATTGAAAGAGCCGTTATTCTCTGTAACGATACCATCATAACCGAAAAACATGTTTACCTCCCCGAGCTGGAGCTGATACCGGCCACTGCGGCAGAAGGATCCGTGGCTTCGACTTCTTCCGCTGCCGAAGAGGAAAAGCAAAGAATCATTGAGGCTCTTGAGAAATGCAACTGGATACAAAAAGAAGCGGCCCGAGTCCTGAACATCAGCCCTCGAATGCTTAATTACAAAATCAAGAAGTACGGCATTACCCATCCTCAATGGAGAGTTCATCGGAAGGGAAACAGGGTTCATCCCTGACACAAATAGAGGCATCACAACCCTTAATCTCAAGCTCACATACTTTACCCTCCGAAAGAGGGAAAACCCTCAGGAGATCCTCCACAACCAACTGGTGCACAAAGTCTTTAACGGCCTGCCGGAATCCAGGAGTCTTCAGGGAAAGATCGTACAGCCATGAGGCCAGATCACCGTCAACGGAAACTTCGTATTTAAGGACATCGCCGTTTTTCGGTCCGACCGTCTTAACAACGACATCACAAAGGCCAAAGGGAGTAAGAATGCGCTTTTCCAGTCTTTTTTCCGGTATTACCGTGAAGGAAAGATCTATGTAAGGCATCGTAAGCCTGAGAAATTTCATATCCCTACTCCGGTGTTTAAATATCACCCGCCGTTATTAACCGCCGATAAGGCAATTACCGTGCCACTGCTCCTTGCTTTAGCCTCTTAACGGTGGATAAGAACCTTTCCGTGTAATTACATTACCGGTTACAAATAGAATTACACAAACGTAATTATATTTCGCAACTTTTCCGGATGTGGCGGATAAAAAAGTTTGCCCCTTTCAGGCAATTCCGTTCTCAACCTGCGCAATTTCGATGCCTTCCCCATTTTAACCGAAGCATCTCCGGAGGTTCCTGGCGCTCAACGGCACTTCATGCCCTGTTTTCGGTCCACGGCACAATTTTTGTACACGGTTAAAGTGAACCCCTCATCCGATGAGGGCCGTCCGATAAGGGCAAACCACTTGAAAGAGTGGGGCGCAAAGCTTCTGGCCTAATCTCCGAAGCCAGGCGGAGAATGGTAGCAGGGCTGCCGGGCAGGCCCCGAAAATTGCGCCTCCACTCGGCCGTTCACGGAGGTGCAGAAATGAGATCAAAGAGTACCATCCTCTGTAGCTCTACGATAGGAGCTTTTCTTTTACTACTGCTCATTTCAAACTCTGCCTTTTGCGCTTCGATAACCGTTGCCTGGGATCAGGTAAACAATTCGGCCGTTACGGGCTATAAGGTCTACTACGGAACGGCCAGCCGTAATTACGATGCCGTGGAAGATGCAGGGAATTCAAATTCGGCGGTTCTGTCAAACCTGTCACAGGGCCAAACATACTATATTGCCGTAACTTCTTACGATTCTTACGGAAGGGAAAGCGAATATTCAGAAGAACTTGTGGTCAATATACCTTACGAAGACACCGATGGAGACGGTCTTTACGACAGCGAAGAGGCCACCTACGGTACTGACCCCACCTTGCCGGACACAGACGGCGACGGCGTTGGCGACGGTGACGAGGTGGCAAGGGGCACCGATCCATTGCTACCTGAAGCTCCCACGGCAGGAACCCAGGACACGGTTACGATTTCCGCAGGCAAAGCAAAGGTCGATCATAACGGAACCAACGTTTACCTGGATAGTGCCTTTGAGATGCCCGTGGTTCTCGCCGGACCTCCCACGTCTTCGGGAAAACAGCCCGGATCGGTAAGAATAAAAGACTTAGGGGCAAATCAGTTCAGCGCTATGTTTCAGGAATGGGCCTATCTTGACGGAAAGCACGCAAAAGAGACATTCGCTTATCTGGTAATCGACGAAGGGAGATACCATCTGGAAGACGGCAGCATCTGGGAAGTCGGGACCTTCGTAATCGGCGGAAACGGCAACTGGCAGTATATTCCTTTCAAGCAATCCTTTCCCGGTACTCCAAAGCTATTTCTTACGGTTCAGACAACCAACGACTTAACCCCACTGATCGTTCGAGCCCGGTATGTTGAGCCGGAGGGCTTTGAAGCCGCCCTGTTCCACGAAGAAGCCTTAACCGGTGAACACGAAGCAGAAGTCGTGGCCTATGTGGCCGTGTGGAATACGGCGGGATTCGGCACCATAGGCGGCATCCCTTATGCCGTAGGGTCTGCCGTCGTCGGTTCAGACTGGACTCAGGTAGGGGACTTCAGTCTGATGCTTCAGGAAGAAAAATCCGCCGACAGAGAAACCTACCATCTAGAAGAAATCGTGGACGTACTCGTCGTGGGAGAACAGGTCTTTGCACAGGATGTATCCTGGATTGATTACGATCCGGCAAGTTTTCGAATTATCTACTAGCAGCAGGTAGGAGGATCACATGAAAAGGCTAATGACGTTGATAATCCTGGGCTGCCTGTATCCCTTGGTAGCCTTTGGGGCAACATGGACGGTTCACCCTTCGGGAACCTCCGTAAACGGTGCCTACGACATTGCGGGCTTTTCGGCGATAGACTGGAGCAAGATACGCCCCGGCGATGTGGTGACCATAAGAGGCAGTGAGGGAATCTATCGAGAACCGTTAACCATTGCAGGACGGGGTACGGCTTCGGCTCCCATAACCGTGCGTGCTGCCGACGGTGAAGAACCAATAATCGAGAATGCGGTGGTCTTCTCGGGAGCCAGCTATGTGGTCTTCGAAGGGATAACGGTCAGAAAAAGCCCCTATTCAGGGGTTATCATCCGGGACGGCAGTCACCACATTACCGTAACCAACTGCACAATCCACGACAATCTTCTGGGCATATGGATAGGCGAAGGCGCCGGCGAAGCTCACCTGATCAGCACCAACAATGTTTACAACAACAAAACCCACGGAATTGCGGTGGATCTGGTGAACTGCTCACCCGGTAACGAAACCGTTATAACATCCAACGAGGTACACGGTAACGGACACCACGGCATAGAAATCAGGGGCAATTATTACATAATCGAGAAAAACATCGTTTATGAGAACGGCTTTAGCACTCCCGGAACAAGCGGAATTCATATCTATTCGGGAAGTGCCGGTGAGAACTCGGGAGATTATAACATAATTCGCTACAACATCTCCTACAGGAATAAAGAAACATCGGGACCCGACGGCAACGGCATACAGCTTGATCAATGGTGTGACTTCAACGAGGTTTACTACAACATATGCTACGAAAACGATGGTGCCGGTATCAGCGTTTTTGACAGCTCTGGAAGCAGGGTTTTCAACAATACGCTGGTAGGAAATATGCTTGATCCCGGAAAAAGTCATCCCTTCAAAGCCGAACTCTACCTTGCCGGCGACAGTTCGGTAAACCACACTCGAAACGTGGCGGTTTTAAACAACATACTGGTCGCAACCCGCTCTTCGGTAGCTCCCATTGCCGTTTACGACCCGGCAACCCGAAATGATCTGACCATCGGTCACAACCTGCTTCACAGCACCTCGGGAGACCTGCTTTATTTATGGGGAGGAACCTCGGGCAGGGATTTGGCAGTCTGGAATTCTCTGGCAGCAGGAGGTGGGGACGATTTCGCGGGCGATCCCGCCTTTGCGGGTATCGCCACAGGCGGGGTACCCTCTGAACCGGCAGATCTGACACCGTCGGCAGGATCACCCGCCGTGGACGCGGGCATTTCGATGGGACAGACAAGAGACATTCTGGGCAATTCCGTGCCTTCCGGAAAAGGGGTTGACATCGGTGCCGTCGAATCGACCGCTCTTGCGGAAAGCCCTCTTCCCCTGGAACCGCCGAAAAACCTGAGACTTGTCCGATAAGAAGGCGCTATAGCTTGCCCTGAAGCAACGGGAACGGTTATTATGAAACCGTTCCCGTATTTTTCGATAAACGAGGCCTGAAACATGAAGATAGCGCTTCTGGGCAGTCGGGGTATCCCGGCCAGCTATAGCGGCTTCGAAACCTTTTACGAAAACCTCGCCGTCAGATTAGTCCGGAAAGGACATGACGTAACCGTGTATAATCGAACCGGCTATGTAACTTACAGAAGAAGCTACTACAAGGGCGTCAGGCTTATCAGGTTTCCTTCTATAAAATCAAAACATCTGGACACAATCAGCCATACCTTCATTTCAACGCTTCACGCGCTGAAAGAGAAGTTCGACATCTACTATTTCTGCATCGCCGGAAACAGCCCCGTAGCACTTATGGCGAAAATCCTGGGAGGGGTCGTCGTACTCAACGTGGACGGTTCTGACGCAGACCGGGAAAAATGGGAAACCGGAGCAAAGGCTTACATTCGTTTCGCAGAACGTATATCCGGGAAGAGCGCCCATGCGGTAATAGCCGACTCCCATGCAGTAAAACGGCTTTACAGAGAGCATTACAAGACACCCACGGTTTACATCCCTTACGGTGCAAATCCATGGCACAGGGACAGAGAAAAGGGAAACACCGAAGTGCTCAAAAGGTTTGGGCTGGAGCACGACGGTTACATTCTTTTCGTAAGCCGAATGACGCCGGAAAATAAGGCCGATCTGCTCGTAAAAGCCTTCAAAAAAGCCCGTACAAATCTCAAGCTGGTGCTGGTCGGTGATGCCCCTTATGCCGATGATTACAGAAGGTACCTTGACGACCTGTGCGCAAAGGATCCCAGAATAGTCCGCACCGGCTATCTCTGGAAGGACGACTACAGGCAGATCAGCTCTCACTGCCGCTTTTTCGTGCTTCCCTCCACCATTAACGGAACTCGACCGGTGTTACTGGATCAAATGGCCTTTGCCAACTGCGTGGTCGTTGCCAACAATCCGGCTCAACAGGAGGTGGTCCGGGATTGCGGCGTGTATTTTGACAAGGATCTTGCCGAAGATTCACTGGCGGAAAAGATCGAACTTTTGACTCACGACAGCAATCTGGTAATGGCCTGTCGTGATAAGGCTTTCAGAAGAGCCAGCCGGGTTTACTCATGGGATCGAATTACAAAAACTTACGAGGCTCTCTTCAGAAAACTCACCAGGTCTCACCGTTAATGACTCTCTCATAAAGCCTTATGTATTCAGAGGCCATGCGGCGCACGTCAAATCTTTCTTCTGCAATTTCACGACAGCGATAAGGCGAAATACCCTGTACTTTCTTCATTGCCCGTATTAACTGCGAAAAAGATTCACATAAAAAGCCGTTTTCTCCGTCCACTATCTGCTCGGATATACCCCCGCGGTTCAGGGCAATAACGGGAGTCCCACAGGCAAGAGACTCTATTATAACCAGTGGAAGAACATCAAACCAGCGCGGAGTCTGTACCAGTGCTTTAGCGTTAGCCAAATATTGCTGAGTAGAAGGCAGCTCGCCGATGTAAGACACCCCGGGGATCGCGAAGACCAGAGGTCGTATCATTAATCGGTAATACTTCGAATCCTCAACGTTTCCGGCGAGCATCAAAGCCTGACCTGCAAGGAAAGCCGCAAGAACGGCAATGTGCTGCCCTTTGTAACGGGCAATTTTTGCTATGTGGATCATGGGCATGGTTTTGCGGGGCTGAAACCTGTAGCGTTCGAGATCGACACCGTAGTGGACGTAGGGAACAGAGTCACCGAAAAGAAATGCGTGAGCTCTGCTAGCCGCAACCAAATTGGGTCTTTTGTATCCGGGGTGAGGGGGCACACAACTGGAAATCACAAAGGGGAAATCACGGGGGTGTCTCAAGACAAACAGGTTTTCGAAAGACCAGTCGTGGATGACATCAACGGGCTTATGAGAAAGGTATTCTCTCATCGCCCTGTAGAGAGGTTCTTCGGACAAGCCCCTGGAAGTCCTGGTTATCCCCGACGGTGCCCGTTCCGGCTCATACCCCTGTATCTCAACGGTTTCTCCCGAGCAATGGCTTCCCGGCGTTGCAAACAGGACGACCTCATGCCCTTGCCTTATGAGCTCTTCCGTCAGCTCGTAAACCACCCTCTCTATTCCCCCGTATCCCACAGGAGGAGTCGTTTTATAGGGGATGGATACCATGGCAATCTTCATGTTTTTTACGCTCCCAGCACTTTTCGAAATGCCCTGACCACGTCTTCCACTTCCTCATCGGTAAGACAACCCGAAAGGGGCAGAGATATCGTACGATCTCCGATCCACTCAGCCGCAGGAAAATCGCCGGGCTTAACATTCAGAGCCTTTCGGTAGTAGGGATGATAATGGATGGGCAGGTAGTGAACGCCGACGCCTATATTTTCCCGGGTCATGGCGTCCAGAACCCAGTCTCTGGACTTTCCAAGGCGGTCAACATCTATCAGCGGGGTGTAAAGGTGATAAGCATGGACGGTATCGGGCTCCGGGTCGGGTGGAAGAAAGACGGGAAGATCTTTAAAGGCTTCGTTGTAAAATTTCCATATTTCTTCACGGCGTTTTCTGAACTGCTCAAGCTTTTTTAATTGATGCAGGCCGATAGCCGCCTGCATGTCCGTCATGTTGTACTTGAACCCGGCATGTATCACTTCGTAGTGTCGGTAACCGGTGTCCGAAAACCGTCGCCATGCGTCCTTGCTCATTCCGTGCAGGGCAAGCATCTTTATCCGTTCGGCGACCCGATCGTCATCGGTTATGACCATCCCTCCTTCGCCGGTCGTAATGTTTTTCGTCACATAAAAACTGAAGCACCCAATGGTTCCAAAGCATCCCGCCTGACGGCCGTGGTATTCCGTTTCGATAGCATGAGCACAATCTTCTATCACATGCAGATCATAACTGTGGGCAAGTTCCATAATGGCATCCATTTCACAGGGACGACCTGCAAAATGGACTATCAGAAGGGCCTTTGTCCTGGCCGATATCTTCTTTTCAATCTCCTCGGGATCTATGTTCATCGTGTCTTTTTTACAATCGGCCAGTACCGGTACTCCACCAGCATGAATGATGGCATTAACGGTGGCGCAAAAGGTCATGGGAGTGGTGATAACCTCATCTCCGGGCCTTATCCCCAGGGCAAGTATTGCCAGATGAAGCGCCGCCGTGCAGGAATTAACAGCGATAGCGTGCTTACGCCCTTTGAGCAAACGGAATTCTTCCTCAAACATCCCAACCTTGGGGCCCGTACCAATCCATCTTTTTTTCATCGAATCAACAACTTCGCTTATTTCTTCTTCCCCAAGGCAGGGCGCTCCAAAGACGAGAAAATTCTCCTTCCGCCTGACCGGCTTATCCGAAGGGCTCGATCTTTTCGCCATAACCACCGCCTTTTTTCTCGTGCAATAAGGTTAACTCAACCTCCAAAACAGGTGGAACGTTACTGCAAAAATTTATACACTTCTTTGACCGATTATGCCATAGCTTCGAACCCGATTGACACAGAGGGAGTATGTACCTAGGATGTCCAACAATTTTTGAAAATAAAAGGAGGAGTTGATTGTGGGATACACGATTTCTATTGGTGGTAAAGGCGGCACGGGCAAAACCACGGTGGCCGGTCTTGTAGTAAGGTATCTTCTGGCACGGGACATGAAGCCGATTCTCGTGGTCGATGCCGACCCGAACACCAACCTGAACGATGTTCTGGGAGTGCAAATCAAAACAACCCTTTCGGATGCAAGGGAACGGATGAAAAAAGATGTACCCACCGGGATGACCAAGGACATCTTCATGCAGATACAGATGGAAGAAGCTCTTGTGGAAGCCGAAGGTTTTGATCTGATAGCGATGGGTCGGCCGGAAGGGCCGGGATGCTACTGTGCTGCCAACAGCATCCTTTCGGAGCTTCTGGACAAGCTCATGAACCACTACCCTTATCTCGTGATCGACAACGAAGCGGGCATGGAGCATTTCAGCCGCCTTACTCAGAAAGATATCGATCTGCTTCTTCTCGTTTCCGATCCCAGCAAACGCGGTCTGACCGCAGCGTGCAGAATTGCAGAAATGGTAAAAGATTTGCCCATTCGAGTTGGCGAACAATATCTCATCGTAAATCAGGTCCGTACAGCACCTTCTGACTGGCCTGATGATGTGAAGAAAATCTTTGGCGGCAATATCGTGACCTTCCCGGCAGATCCTCTGATTACGGAATACGACCTTCAGGGCAAGCCCACCTTTGAACTGCCCGACGATGCACCTATTGTAAAGGCCAGCGCGGCTTTTCTGGATGAGGTTTTTTCTCAAAAACAGGCCAGATTATCTTCGGGAGTGAGGACATGATCGGCATAAAGAGAGCCCTTATAAGCGTGACGGACAAGCGCGGCCTTCCCGAATTCGGCCGTTTTCTGCAAAACAGAGGGGTTCACATTCTGTCGACCGGCGGGACGGCCCGTTTACTGAGAGACAACGGTGTGGAAATCACCGACGTGTCGGACTACACGGGTTTCCCGGAAATTCTCGACGGAAGGGTGAAAACACTTCACCCCCGGATTCACGGGGGTATTCTGGCCGTCAGGTCTAAAAAGGAACACCTTGAAACCCTTGAACATTTGAATATTGAGCCCATAGACATGGTTGTCGTAAACCTCTACGCCTTTGAAAAAACCGTGGCAACCCCGGGATGCACGCTGGAAGATGCCGTGGAAAACATCGACATAGGAGGGCCGACACTCATAAGAGCGGCGGCCAAAAACTTCAGACACGTCGTCGTCGTATGCGACCCTGACGACTACCCAACAATAATGGACGAAATGACCAGACTGGACGGAAGAATTTCAACGGCTCTGAGTTTTGCCCTCGCAAAAAAGGCCTTTTGCCTGACTCACCGGTACGATGGAGCAATATGTCAGTATCTAGAAAATCAAACACTTTCGGCAGAATAGACAGGGAGAAGACGGGAATATGAAGGTTCTTGTAGTTGGAAGCGGAGGACGGGATCACGCAATTGCCTGGAAGTTTTCTCAAAGCCCCAGGGTCAAGAAGGTTTACGTGGCCCACGGAAATGCGGGAATTTCACGAATAGCGGAATGTGTAGATGCCCGAACCATAGAAGAGATGGCAGACTTTGCCGAAAAGGAAAAGGTCGATTTAACCTTTGTCGGCCCCGAAAATCCTCTGTCATCCGGGATAGTGGACCTTTTTACGAGCAGAGGCCTTCCCATTGTGGGTCCGGATCAGAGAACCAGCCGTCTGGAGTCCAGTAAATGTGACACAAAGGTTTTGCTCAGGGATCTCGGAATCCCCGTAGCGGATTTTGCCATCTTTGACGATCCCGATAAAGCCAGGGATTATGTGAGGTCCGTCGGATATCCCGTTGTGGTTAAAGCCGACGGCCTTGCTGCCGGCAAGGGTTCTCTCGTGTGCGACACCGTTGAAGACGCCGAGGAAGCCATCCATCTGCTTATGGAAAAGAGAATCTTCGGGGATGCCGGAAAAAGGGTGGACATAGAGAAGCGACTCTACGGTAGAGAGCTTTCCTTTTTCTGTTTTACCGACGGTTACACCGTTCTGCCGATGGTGGCGGCACAGGATTATAAGCGGGCCAGAGACAACGACGAAGGGAAAAACACGGGAGGTATGGGCTCTTACAGTCCTCATCCCTGGCTGACCGATGAGCTTTCCGAAAAAATTATGGCCCGCGTTGCACGGCCCCTTATCGAAGGAATACGGGAAAAATACGAAATGCTCTACAAGGGAGTACTTTATCTGGGGCTCATGCTGGTTGAAGAGGAAGGAGACATAACTCCCTATGTGCTGGAAATCAACATTAGACTGGGCGATCCGGAGGCTCAGGTCATCCTGCCGAGATTGAAAACCGATCTGGTGGACATAAGCGAAGCCATCATTGAGGGCAGGCTCAGAGACATATCCCTGGAATGGGATCCCGCGTATCGGCTCTGCCTTATTGCCGTAAGTGGCAGATGCAAGGGGAAAAAGGGCTGGTACAAGGGTTATCCGGACAGGTATCGTATTGGCGTGCCCATTTACGGGCTGGAAAAGGTGGACCCGTCGTGCCTGGTATTTCATTCGGGAACCGGCTTTGACTCGGACGGCAGACTCATTACAACGGGTGGGCGTGTTTTCGGCATCGTAAGTCGTGGAGAAACCCTTCAAGAGGCGCGCGAAATTGCCTACAGGGAAATGAAGAAGGTGTCCTTTGAGGGCATGTACTACCGCAGTGATATAGGTCTGCAGTGATAAGGAGGTCTCCTTTATGGAACCCAGAGTCGCCGTGGTCATGGGAAGTAAGTCCGATCTGGAGGTTATGCAGGAGGCGATAGAGGTCCTGAAGGAATTCGGCGTGCCCCACGAAGTGCGAATACTTTCCGCCCATCGCGTTCCCGACGACGTGGCCGATTTTTCCGAGAAAGCTGCGTCCAGAGGTATCCGTGTGGTAATCGCCGGAGCCGGTTGGGCTGCTCACCTTGCAGGATCAATTGCCGCCAGAACCGTGCTTCCGGTCATAGGTGTTCCCGTAGATTCGTCTCCGCTTAAGGGATGGGATGCCCTGCTCTCTACGGTTCAAATGCCTCCCGGAATTCCCGTTGCAACGGTTTCGGTGGGAAAAGGCGGAGCCAGAAATGCCGCATATCTGGCGATTGAGATTCTTGCTCTGACCGACGAAAATCTTCAAAGAAAATTAACGGCCTTCAGAGAAGAGATCAGGGAAAAAGTGAGAAGGGCAGACAGAGAGCTTCAGAAGAATCATGAAGCAGGCTAAACCCTTTTTCAGGCGCTACTGGCGGGTTGATCTCCCGTACGAACAGCACGTAGTTCGCTATGGAGAGGAGTGGAAAAAGCTCGTAGAGGCCGGGGCTGTTTTTGTGTATCCCACCGAAACGGTATACGGCATTGGCTGTAATCCCTTTAACGAGGAAAGTGTCCGGAGAATTTTCAGAGTCAAAGGAAGGCCCGAGTCCAGACCGCTTCTTCTCGTTGCCGAAAACATTTCGTCGGCCCGGCGGGCTTTTCGCAAATGGCCTGAGTGTGCAGAAGCCATAGCAAGCAAATTCTGGCCCGGGGCAGTAACGGTAATCCTGCCTGCGGCCGCCTCAATCCCCGATGTGGTTCATGCCGGAACCGGAAATGTGGCGGTGCGGGTGTCACCTCACCCAATTGCACGTTTTCTCGCTTCGGCGGCAAAAGGTCTTTTCGTATCCACCAGTGCGAACCTGTCGGACAGACCGCCGATCGGATCCCCATCGGAACTCAGTGAATCCATGATCGAAGTTATCGATGCCGTAATTGACGCAGGGCCTCTGGACAACTCCCTGACATCAACCATAATCGACTGTTCTGAGGGATTTCCAAGATTAATTCGAAAAGGAGCCGTTCCGTTCTCCGAAATACTTCGCTCTACGGGTACTGAGTTATGATCTACCTGGTAATTTCCGTGGTCACGATTTACGTTTTTACGGCACTCCTTATAAACAGGAGTTTCAGACGCAAATTCAAAAGCCGAACCGACAGGGTTATTGCCCTAACCGGGGGTGGCACGGCAGGTCACGTTTATCCTCTGATAGCCCTCTACGAAGAATTTAAAGGGAGAAACAGGGACGTAAGGTTTATTTACATAGGGACGAAGGAAAGGGCAGACAGTCAGATCGTGCCCCGTGAGAACATTCCGTTTTTTGCCGTATTGTCCGCGGCCTATCCCGGGATAAGGAATCCGATCAAGCTGACGAAGTTTTCGATTCTGACACTTGCGGGCACCCTGCAGGCTTTGCAAATCCTGATCCGCTGTAAGCCCTTCTGCATCATTTCCACCGGAGGATACGCAAGTGCTCCGGCTTTGCTTGCCGGGATCGTTCTCAGAAAACTTTTTCGTGTTCCCGTAAAGCTCTACCTTCACGAACAGAACACCATTCCAGGTCAGGCCAACCATGCTCTCGGGAGATGGGTTGATGTCGTTTTCGTGAGCTTTCCTCAGACCCTGCGCTTTTTTCCCAAAAAGGGCGTGTATTCCGGCTATCCCGTCAGAAAAAGCATATTTTCCGAAAGGGCTACCTCTTTAGATTTAACCATCCCCAAGGGAAGAATGGTCATTTTTGTTTTCGGCGGTTCTCTGGGAGCCCGCACGATAAATCGAGCGCTGGTGGATGCCCTCCCCTATCTCTTCCCTTACAGGAACCGGATTTTCGTCATCCACGGGTTGGGACTTTCGAAAACGGACGTTTACGATGCCGAAAGAGATACCCTTGAGCGTATTTCAAGACTGCCGGCGGAAATCCGGAACGAACTCCCTTCTTTTTATCACGCTCGAAGGTACTTCCACTCCATAGGAGAAATTTACCGCAGGGCAGATTTGATCGTATCGAGAAGTGGCGCCGGTACGATAAACGAGATAGCCTCGCTGGGAAAGCCGGCTCTCCTGATACCCAAAGGCGGCCTGCCGGGAGATCATCAGGTAATGAACGCCCGGGCAATGAAATACGCCGGAGCAGCCGAAGTACTTTACGAAGACGTGAAGCGTGATCAACAGGGAAACCACGTTGAGTTCGTTGACCCCCAAGAGCTGGCCCAGACGATATTGAGGCTTATTCACGACAAAGCCCAGCTGACAACCATGGGAACGGCCGCCAAAAACTTCTTCCGCCATAAAGCAAGCCAGTTAATGGCCGATTACATAGAGGGAAACTTCACAGAAAGCGGTATCAGGATAGAAGCCCTTTTGCCGGCACGGGATTTAGTTCCCGTTCCCATTGGATCGGTTATCGGAAGACTTGCCGGTGAGTACTCAAAAAATCCCGCCAATTACAACCTCACCGACGTTCTGGACGAGGACGAGATCAGGTACTATCGTTACGCCGCTTCGCGGTTGCTCTATCACCCGAAATGGCCCATGAGAAACATTGGAGTCAAGGCTGTGGGTTATCTGTTGCAGAGAGACAAAATCCCGGAACTGGTGAGAATGATATGCGACAGGACAAGGGTGAGCAGATGGTTGAGGCTTCTCGGTGGAGATTTTGTAGAAGTTGGTTTTATACGACGGAATGCAATTCGTTCCATCATCGTAATGGACGTGTTCGACAGGGACGTTGAAATCGCTTTGAAAACCGCTCTGAAAGATCCTTATTACGAGGTTCGTGCCGAGGCCTGCAGAGCCGTTCAACACTTCGCCAACCATCTGGCCGGAAGAGATGAATGGCTCAGACTGATTCTCGAACTCTTCTGTGATCCCTGTTTTGAAGTCGTTGTGGAAGCCGAGAAAGCATTGGGCCGTATCGGGATAGACGGCCGTGCTCTGGATCCCTTGCTTCGTATGGGCACTCACCCTCTCTGGCAGGTACGACACGCGGCTCTCGAAGGCATCCTTTATTTGCTGGAACGCCGTGTAATCTGTCCGTCACCGGAACTACTGGAAGGCCTCAGAAACTTTATACTCACATCTACGGACTTCATACCCCTGTTTACCATAAAAGAAACGTACCGTAAGATTGAACGGCTCTGTGAACGGCGAACGGGCTCTGACCAGTCGGATCCGCTGCGATCACAGGCTTCTACCGCGGGGGGAAAGGAATAATGTTCTACCTGCTCGGACAATTCCTCTGCGAATCTTCGGATTTCTTTTCTTTTTGCCGTCTCGTAAACTACATAACCTTCAGGGCCATTATGGCGGCCCTTTCGGCAACGCTTTTCGTTCTGCTCTGCAGTCGGCCTTTCATAATGATGCTTCACAGATACCGTTTAAGGGATCAGAAGCGAGACATGGGGCTTAAAAGTGCCGTTGACAAGTCAGGCACGCCAACAATGGGAGGACTTCTGATACTGGGAGGGGTTTATTTTTCGCTGTTTCTGTGGAGCAACTGGCGAAATCCCTTTATGTGGTGCGTTGTTACGGCGGCAACCTGGTTCGGAGTTCTGGGACTGCTGGACGACCTGAAAAAAATAAGAAAGCGAAGCGGAGACAGAGGGCTATCGGAGAAGACCAAGCTTCTATGGCAATCGCTTTTTGCCGTCGGTTTTGCTTACGTTGTAACCGGCCCCTTCAGCCCCATGCCAAAACCGCTGGCCCTGGCGCTCTACGTGCCCTTTCTGAAAAATCCCCTGTGTTACCTTCCCGTCCTTCTTTACACCCTTTTCATCTTCTTATTCGTCATCTTCGTCACAAATTCCGTAAACCTGACGGACGGACTGGACGGACTGGCCATAACCTCTTCTCTCTTTGTGCTGGGAGTGCTCGCCGTTTTTGCCTACGTGCTGGGAAACAGCATATATTCAAGCTACCTCCAGTTTCCTTACATCCCCGGCACGGGAGAGTTGACGATTGTGGCGGCCGCCTTTGCGGGAGCCGGTCTGGGGTTTTTGTGGTTTAATGCCTACCCTGCACAAATCTTCATGGGAGATACGGGCTCTCTTGCCATCGGAGGGGTCATCGCCACCATGAGCATCCTTCTCAAACAGGAGTTTTTGTTTCCCATAGTTGGAGGCCTTTTCGTGGCGGAAGCCCTTACAAGCCAGATTCAGGATAAAGTCGGGGTAAAGCTCGTGGGAAGGCGCATCTTTTACAGAGCGCCTTTGCATCATTCCTTACAGTACCGGGGAATTGCGGAGCCTAAAGTCGTTGTGAGGCTTTCAATAATCTCCGGGATACTGGCCCTCATAGCTCTGTCAACCCTAAAGGTTCGATGATGATTGCGGAAAAATTGAAGACCCTGACGAAAACCGTAGAGAGGCTTCCCGGCTTAAAAATCTCCGTGCTGGAAGACGAAGACATCATAAAGGTGGCCCTGGATTTCGGCATTTCGCCATCGGAGGTATCCGCCCTGGCTCTGGATCATCACATCGTGCCTCACAGGTACATTAAGAACCTGAACACCCTCACGCCAAAACAGCAGGCCATGATCTGCCGATCCAGATTGCTCGTTTGCGGCTGCGGGGGGCTGGGAGGTGTGATAATTCACCTTGCCGCACGCATCGGTTTTGGCTTCATAAGGTGTATCGATCCTGACAACTTTTCTCCTTCCAATGCCAATCGCCAGTGGTTCTGTTATTCTTCAACGGAAGGGTCGGAAAAAGCAAAGGCCGTGCAAAAAATCACTAAAGACGTTAACCCTCTGGTAACCCTCGATGCCCTTGTCGAAACGGTAAAGAAATCACACCTTGAAGGAGTTGACATAGTAATCGACGCTCTGGATAACGTGCCCGACAGGCTTATACTGGACGATTGGTGCCGCCAGCTCAAAATTCCGTTGATTCACGGAGCCGTTCGTGGATGGTGGGGACAGGTTTTAACGGTAACCTCCGACAGCACGGTGCGGTTGAGGGCTCTATACGAAAACTCGACGGCAGAAACCGACACCACCGCAGAAGAGAGCCTGGGGGTTCTCGCATCGACGGTTTCGACGATCGCTTCCCTTCAGGTTGCCGAAGCCGTGAAACTGGCCACAGGTCAGGTACCGGCTTTCGCGGAAAGACTCCTTTACGTGGACCTCGAAGCCGGAGAATTTCACAAAATTCCCCTTCACCAGTTCACAACGCCGTGGGCCAGATAACGGCCGGGCCTATCAATAATCTTCGTCAACCTGAGGCCTGCGGCACCGAAAAGTTTCTCCATTGTAATATCATCGGGCAGTCTGTGAGACATTACCTCAGGATGCCTGGCGTGGTGCTCTGCAAGCTCTTCACGGCTCAGAAGGTGGGCTATCACGAGTTCTCCCTTCACCACCCCATCACACTTCAGCACACGGGCCATTTCTCGCAACGCTCCTCCGGGATCACAGAAATGCGGAAAAGCGGCAAAACAGATAACACGATCAAAAACTTTTGACTTAAAAGGCAGGTTGTGGACATCGGCAACCAGAAGAACATCACAGATGTGCGCCCGCTTCTTGTAGGCTTCTCTCACCATGGGTTCTGAGAGATCGATTGCGCAAACACGGCCATTCGTCCCGGTAGCCCGTCTTAATAAGGGAATAAGTATGCCCGTTCCCGTTCCGACGTCCAGAATACTTTCACCCTCTTTTACGCCAAACTCCGGGAAAAAAGCTTCAAGCCGTGAAACAACCTCCGGAGGATAGCAAAGCCTTTCCCATTCTGCCGCCCGCCGATCGAAGAAATCGGTCGTTGAACTCCTGGACATCCTCTCGTCTTTCAAAAGGCGCATTTTATCCCGCCCATAACCGAAGTTCCCGGCATAGGATATCCCGGAAGATACTCGTAATCCGTGTCGGTTATGTTTTCCAGCGCCAGATAAACGACCGTCTCAGAGGGTAAAAACTCAAAGGGCAATTTATAAGAGACTTTCCCGTTAAGGACAAAGTAATCGTCAACCTTCACGGTGTTTTCTGCTCCCCTGCGACGAGCCTGCTCCCGCACGTACATATCTCCCACGTATTCCGCATCGAGGTACAGGGATAGATGATCGGTAATTTTCCAGTTCAGGCCCGTGGAAACCGTATAATCCGGAACATAGGGCAGATCCGAAGGGTGGGCGTCCATGGCCGTAATTCCCAGAAACAGTGCGAGGTTTTTGTGCAGCGAAAAGGTCAGGGATGCCTCTATGCCCCGAGTCCTGAAATCCTCCACATTGTCGTAGGCTGGAGGAAAGGGCGGTGGAGGAACCACCACATATCGGTTTGATCCATCGTCGTAAAAAAGTGTAAGCTCCGCTATCAGAAAATCACCCACTAACTGATGAATTCCGGCTTCGAAATGATCGACCACTTCAGCCGAAAGTTCTTTCCACGAATCGGATAACGCAGGAATAACCTTTTCGGAGAAAACTATCGTATCAAGCCCCGGGTAGTTAACTCCTCTTGCATATCCGACATGCAGGCGAGTGTCCCTGTAGGTGAGCTGAAGCCCTGCGTGAGGCGCCCATTCTGAGGGGAAATCGGAATGGGAATAATAACGAACCCCGAATGAAGGGACTATGTGAAGGTCTTCCACCGGGGTCAGATCGTAGCTTATCGCGGCGTAGGGCGATGCGAGATACAAGGCGGCACCTTCCCACCTGTCTTTGCTACCGTCTGAAAACTCCTTATCGTAATGCCCTTCGGCTCTTTCCCAATCAAAGCCGGTAACCAGGTGAAGTCGGTCCGAGAAGGCAAATTCCTCCCGCATTTTCAGACCGTAAAAAAGGAATTCGTTGTAAAGATCTTCTTTAATTCCCTGCTCATCGGTCGGCTGATCCAACCAGTTGCCGTCTCCCTCACTGCGATAGATCTTTAGAAAACCCGAAGCATTTTCAAGGTGATTTTCAAGGGTCAGCTCGTTCAGGAAAAGAGACGTTTCGTATCTGCCGAGGCGCGAGGACGGATCACCTTCTACTCCGGGGTCATCTGCGTAGTTGTCATTCCACAGCGTCCTGAAATAGATCCTCCAGCCCGGAACCACATTCCAACCGACATGACCGTATAGATTCTTCATTTCGCCGTTGGCGTTGTCTCTATGACCGTCAGAGGACCTGAATGCTCCGGCAACGTAGTAATCAAAGTATCCTTTGCGGCCTCCCTGAGCTCCCTTTGCAACCACCGTGTCGTAACTACCGTATGCTGTCTCCAGACTTCCTGAGAAACCTTCTTCCGGTTGTTCCTTTGGAACGAGATTTATCGCCGCAAAGGCATTCCCGAATGCATGAGGCTGGGGACTTTTATAGACTTCTATGGATTTTGCCGGATCCACCGGGAGAAGATCCATAAGAGGATGGTTCCAGATACTCATGTAAACGGGAACGCCGTCGAAGAAGGTTTTTATCTCGGCACCGGGTCTGCTGGACCCCATACCACGAACGAAGACCGCTCCACCGGTAGCACCTCCAAAGGACCCAACCACGTTATACCGAGAAATGGTGACTCCGGGTACACGACGCAAAGCCGAAGGAAGGTCCTGGGCGTTAAGTTCAAAGACCTGATTCTCCGTAACAACCGTTTTCTGTCCGCCGTACTTATCGAGCACATTTCCCTCAATGATGGGAGATCCCGTAACGACCAACGCTTCGAGTGAGGCTTCCTGTTCTTCATCGCCGGCCAGACCGAGGGTCGTGGACATCAAAAAGGCCATAAGCGCCAGTAATAAGATTCTTCGCATAGCCTTCTCCTCACATAATTCAGATCCCTCTAGAACTTCACTTCAAGCCCGACGAAAAAGGTTCGTTCCGGAGCCGGAAAATCCAGCTCCTCTTCGTATTCTTCGTCCAGGAGATTTTCCACTCCCGCACTGATGTACCCCTGGAAGGGACCGTAAGTCAGAGGATAACGAACGAGCAAATCAACGACGGCAAAGGAATCCATACTTCGGAGGGTTACCGGCGTGCCCAGAGGAGTTCCGTCAGGGGAACCACCGTTCAGGTAGGGTACCTGCCGATCATCCACCCACCTGAGGGTTACCTTGGCCAGCAAACCGTTCTCTCTTTCATAAGAAAGCCCGATGTTGAACTTCCACTCCGGAATTTCGGATAGCTTGTCAGTAAGGGCATTTGAAGCATCCAGCACATCGCCTTTTTTCTCGGTATCCTGCCAGGTTACGTTGAAAAAGCCCGAAAAGCCACCTCCCAGTCTAATCCTTCCGTCCATCTCCACGCCATGAATATTCACGCGATCCACGTTGTAGACCACACGACTGGGGGAATAACCGAAGATCCAGCGAATGTAATCGTCGATTCTGTAGTCAAACCAGGTAAAGCCAAGAGACACCCCCTCAAGAGGGGTTATTCGGGTGCCGACCTCATACTGGACGGCGTCCTCGTAGGTAAGAGGTTTCCTCTGAATGTTCACAGAAGGATCAACTTCAGGCCTGTATCCACCGTAATACCAGTAAAAGGCCGGATTGTCGGGAAACCTCGTAGCCCGCCCTGCATGACCAAAAATAGTCAACCACCTGCGGGGAGTGACGGTCACGCCGAACTTGGGTAAAAGTGTGGATTCATCGAATTCTGCCGTCGTCGTTTCAAAGCCCGCAGGCCGTCCGTTCTGATAACCCGTGACCACATCAACACTGCGGTTGCCGTAATAGTCTTCGTATCTTAGGCCTCCGTACAGCGTGAGCCACTCCGTTACCTTCCAGGTATCGTCCACATAAAGGCCGTGGTATCTAGTAGCATCAAGCTCATTGCTTCCGTCCGTGGGGTTTCGTGTGAAATAGTTTGCCCTGATAAAAGTGTTATTCGTGCCTTCATATCCCTGATAGTTGGCATCGGCACCAAAGGTAACATGATGGTCGGCAAGATACCTCCCAAGCCTGATAACCCAGCCCCAGCTCCTGTCGGGGACACAGTCCCTCACCAGAACCTTTTCACCGGTATTGTAGGAATAAAAAACATCTTTCCGTTCTTCGTAATTCCGGTACACCTTTAATTCACTCTGAAATCCCAGAAGCTCCTTTCTAAAGCTCAAGTCCATCTCCGTTCGCTTCTTCTCGTAATAACTCCCGTCACCGAAGGTATCACCGGAAGGAAACTGTATGCCCGGCCCGGCGAGATAACTCCCGGCATTTTCGGGATAGTCAGGATCGTAGCCGGGAGCGCCCTCCACGTTCTCCACAGGCATGTTGAAATCGCCCTCGGTGTAACGGATACCAAACCGTATTTCACCGTCACCGCCGAAGAAGTAGTAAAAGTTGCCGGAAAAGTTCGCCCTTTCGACCTCACTGTTCCTGAGGTTGCCGTCGGTGGAGGCGTACCCCGCTAGCACCCTTGCTCCAAAGTTTTGCGAGCGTGCAGAACCGCTCAAAAAGGACGAAAAAGTATCATACCTCTTGTAACCGGTTTCAAAAAGAACTTCGGGTTTTTCCGACGGTCTCGCCGGCACGAGGTTTATCACTCCACCCAGAGTGTTCCCGTACCTGGCACTGAAGGCGCCCTTGCCCACATCCACCCTTTCGAAGTCTTCTACGGCAAGCATACTCCAGTCAACAAAGTAGCCGCCCATCACGCCGGTTCCGTTCAGAGGCCGACCGTCGAGAAGTATGAGAGAACGCCTTTCGTCAAGGCCGCGAAGCCTAACCTGACTACTCTTGGGGGTTAGAACTCCTCGACCTTGAACATCCACTCCCGGAACCTGATCGATCACGTCGGGAATTCTCGAAACAATGGCACTCCGCTCGCTTTTTACATCAACCTGTTCCACATTTTGTTCGGCGGAAACGCTTTTCTTTTCCTCAACCGTAAGAGGTTCAAGGGTCACGAGAGGCGTCTCATCAGTCCTTTCGGCCATCAGCGGAAGACAGGACACAAAAAGCAGGCCCAGAGCAATCAAACCCGGAAAAATCACAACGCGCATCATAACCATTCCCCCCCTGCTCATCCCAATAGACCTTACGGCCAACACCACCAGGGACCCCAGTATCGATAACACCACCAGGGATCACTGCACCATGACGGACACACATAGGTAGGGGCCTCTTTCTCCGGAGGCCAGAGATGGATTTCTTCAACGTCTATCACAGGGTACCTGTATTCTCTCTCGCCCACCATTTTCCGTTCTTCACCGGAAACCACACCGCCGACGGTAACCTGCCTTCCCCGTGCGTAAATCGCCGGATCAAGAAACCGTTGCGAACGGGCAATGAAGCGTCCTTCCGACCTGTCGGCGTTCTCGGGGCGCGACCCGGGTTTTGCAGGGACCTGAAGAATTTCGCAAACCGTTCCGTCGGAAACGACCCGGCATTCCAGTATGATTCCCGAAAGTATCACGGTCTTACCCCTGTACATACCCGGATTTCTCAGCAATTCCCGAAAAGATACGGGCTCGCTTCTTTCAACAAGCCCGGGAGTGAGCACGTAAGAAGCACAGCCCACAATCACGGTAAAACCGGCCAACGCTAATAATTTGATAAGGTTTCTCATAATTACCCCTTCAATCCCGAGTTTGATCCCAAAAGGGGGGATTTGCCCCCAGGGCTCCGTAATCTTCGGCCATCTGGTCGTAAAGGGAAGCCCCTACGAAGAAGGTGTATATTTCGTCGGCTTTACTTTTGAGGTCCACGTCCTCAAAGCGGTCGGGAAAAAGAATTTTCCCAACGGCGTAAGCGTCTATAAGAGCAGTCTCTACGTTGGTCGTGTAGAAATTAAAGGGGAAAAGGGTATAAATCCTGCGGTCTTTATAGGCTTTGAGGGCTTCGTAGAATTCCCTGTGCTTCCTGAAATCCTCAAGCACGAGCGAAAGCCCTCCACCGTCTATAAAGATCACGTCAGGGTCGATCGAAAGGAGCGCTTCCTTATCGACGAAAAGATGAGTACCCACCCGGGATTGAACCTTTTCGGCACAGTTGCGAATCCCCGTCCAGACGAAGGGAATGTAGTTGAGTTCCGTGCTTTCTATACCGTGAGCACCCCTGTGCCCTACCCCACCGACATAGACGCAGAGATTATTTCCCCGTGGGTTCGAAGCGGTCCTCGATTCAAGGTCCTTCTTCAGAGCCGCCACATATTCAACGATCTGCCTTGCTCTCCCTTCCTTACCCAGAATCTTTCCTGCCAGCAGTATCGAATCGAGAACCTCCCTTTCAAAAGTCGCGAAGGCTCCATAACTGAGTACTACAACGGGAATCCCCGAAAGCCTCTGCACATGCTCGGCCAGCTTACCATCCATGTAAGTCACGAAAATCACGTCGGGCTTTACCCTCAGAATAGGTTCCAGATCGGGCTTGGTATTTATGCTCTGCGGTCCTCCGGGTCCTATTACCGGAAGGCGGCCGAGCTCGGGATGAGCCATCCAGTAAGGCCGTCCCCTGGGCGATCGTTTTTCCATTTCTTCAACACCGACGACCATATCCTGGGCATTGAGATAAACTATGAGCCTCAGCGCTCCCGGGCCGATACAAACTATTCGCCCTGGCTTTTCGGGTATCTTCACGCGGCGAGAAGCCATATCTTCGAATACTTCCGAAGCAGCAGCTAAACCCCGGGTAACCGCGGCACACAAAAGGACCATTGCTATAAGGGAACGACGCATAAAGGAAGCCCTTCCATCGTTCTGATGATGTTAACCTTAACTCCGTAAACCGACTCGATTACCTCTTCCGAAAGCTCTCCGGGTTCAACCACGGCGTGTATCCGACCGTTTTTAAGGAAGAGTATTTTGCAGCAAAAACGGACGGCAAGGTTCACGTCGTGAATGGCCACAACGGTTGCCAACCCCCTGTTCTCCGTAACTTCACGAAGAAGCCTCATGACATCGATCTGATTCTTCAGATCGAGATGACTTGTGGGTTCGTCACAGAGGAGCACCCCGGGCAACGTAGCGAGGGCCCTGGCAAGAGTGACCTTCTGGGCCTCGCCACCACTTAAACTCCGCACAGGTCGGGTAGCCAGATCGGATAGATTCAGGGCACGCAGAACATCCTCCACGATACTCATGTCCTCCAGAGTGGGCTTCCTGGACCCGTGAGGCAACCTTCCGAGCAGGACTGCATCGAAAACCGTGAGATCCATGTCGGGGGATTTTTGAGGAATCCAGGCCATTTTGCGAGCTATTTCAACGGAACCCAGATCCTTTACATTCCGCCCTTCCAGGAAAACCACCCCTTTTCGCGGTTTGAGAAGATTGTGTATGCACTTGAGAAGGGTGGATTTTCCGGCACCGTTTACCCCGCACACAGCAACCATATCACCCGGATCGACGCAAAAAGACACCGATTCCAGAATCGGATGGCTGTTGTACGAAAAGGCAAGGTCCTTCACCTTCAGAATCACCTTTTCCCCCTAACAAGAAGGTAGATAAACAAAGGAGCCCCCAGAAAAGATGTGGTTATGCCCACCGGAAAAGAACCCGAACCTATGACAAGCCGGCTGAAGGTATCCGCCCCGAGCAGGAGCAATCCCCCCACTACTGCCGAAAGGGGAATAATGTGACGATGGTCGCTTCCGCAAATCCGTCGTGCAATATGAGGAGAAACGAGACCGACGAAGGCAATAACGCCGTGAAAAGCCGTGGCAAGAGCGGTAACCAGAGAGGCTGCAACAATCCCCTGCCACCTCAGAGAATTTACATTCACACCAAGGGACTTTGCGGTATCGTCCCCTGCTTCAAAGGCATTGAGTTTCCAGGCATGGCTATAAATAAAGCCAAAAGCAACGGACGTAGCCAGACAGACCCAGAATATTTCACCCCACCCGGAACGCCCCACATCCCCGAAGCTCCATGCCACGGCCCTCGCAAGCTGAGTTTCATCGGTTATGTACTGCAAAAGCACGGTACCGGCACCGTACAGAGAGGAAAGTGCAATACCCGAAAGAATTATCGCCTCCGGCGTAAGCCCCCGTATCCGGCCCAGAAGAAGGATTATTGCCATCGCACTAAGGGCCCCCGTAAAAGCGGAAAGCCCGACAGAAAACACCGAGCCCTTCGCAACTATTATTGAAAAATAGGCTCCGAAGGCGGCTCCCTGACTGATTCCAAGAGTCGAAGGAGAAGCCAGCGGGTTTCTAAGAAGAGTCTGAACACAGGCCCCCGAAAGGGCAAGCCCGGTTCCAACACCAATTGCCGCCACGATCCTTGGAAGCCTTACATTCCAGAGAACGACTCGTTCACTCCCACCCACCGACCCCGTTAAAACGCCGATTATTCTTTTAAGGGATATCTCGTAATTACCCTTGCAAAGTGCCAGAAGGGCAAGAAAGAAAACCAGAAGCAGAAGGCAGAAAAACAGAACACGCTTTCTCTGCCGACTTTCAACATAAAGCTCAACGGGGCTTTTCCTTATGTACTCCATAGGACCTTCCGACCCTGCAAAAACAAAAAGGTCACGAACCCCCGGCGATTCTCCGCCTTTTCGAGGTCTTCGTGACCTTTTTCCTGATTCCGGACTATTGTCAGATAAAAGCCTTCCTGGCTCCTATTGTGTCCTGAAACCTATATCAGATAATTTCAATTAATGCAACCGTGATGTGCACATTCAGGCAGAGCAAAGGATCTCAAGATCACCCAGTTTTCTTTCTGGATAGGGCCATATCGATAAGCCTGTCCAATAACTCGGAAAAGGAAATCCCGGCAGCCCTGGCCGCCTGCGGGAAAAGACTCGTCGCCGTCATTCCCGGAATTGTGTTGGTCTCCAGAATGTAGAACTCTCCGTCGTGAAGGATCATGTCGGTTCTGCTGTAGTCCCGGCAACAGAGCACTTTATGAGCCTTTATCGCATATTCCTGAGCCTTCTTCGTAAGCTCTTCCCGTAAAGGAGCGGGGCATATCTCCTCCGTGGCTCCCGGTTGATACTTTGCAGTATAGTCAAAGAACTGAAAATCCTTCCCCGGCCTTATCTCCACAAGCGGTAATGCCGTAGGCGGGTCGTTTCCCAGTACCGCTGCGGTGACCTCCGTCCCTTCAAGATACTTTTCCACAAGACATCGATCATCGTACTGAAAGGCCTTTTCCAGTGCTTTTTCGAGTTCGGTAGGCGACTTCACAAGGCTCAGCCCGATACTCGATCCTTCCTGCTCCGGCTTCACCATAACGGGAAAGCCCAGCAAATCCTCAATTTCCTTCGGACTTACAGGTTCATGCCTCGAGACCACAACATAAGGTGCCACGGGAAGCCCGGCCGATCGATAAAGCTCCTTGCTTACAATCTTGTTCATGGCCAGAGCACTACCCAGAACGCCACTCCCCTGGTAGGGAATCCCTAGAACATCCAGAAAACCCTGCATGGAACCGTCTTCGCCTCCACGGCCGTGTAGCATAATCAGGGCCGCATCTATACGGCCGGCATCGTGTGCAAGCTTAAGAAGATCCGTGGCCGGATCATAAAAGAGAACCTCGTATTTTCCTCTGTCAAGAGCCGCCATTACCTGATTTCCGCTGGAAAGGGACACCTCTCGCTCCGCAGAAGTTCCCCCGGCAATAACTGCTATTATCTTTTTCATCCCCTACAATCCTTTCTTTCTGTATTCTCAAGAGAGATCAAAGAAAAGATTGCCCACCTCCAGGCCGGTTACTTCCGAAAGACGCCCCTCAAGCTTTTTATAAAGCCCCCACTTAAACTCAAGAACATTTCTTCTCAAACCGGTCGTGCCGTAACGCTCAATCAGGTCTCTGAACCGCTCATCCAGCGAAACCACCCTGTCGTGAAGGACTCTCTTGTCGGCATAGTTAACGAGAACCGATTCGGTAGGACAGGCCACAAGGTCGGCACCGCAAAGGGTTACGTGCTGTTTAACAATGAGAGCAACCAGGGGATAACCCCTCTCACGAAGCATCTCGGCTCCAACATGAGCATGGTGACACTGCTCCTCTATACACCTCGCCTTGGCAATGTCGTGCAGGAGGGCGCCGGCAGAGACCAGATCCGCAGATATGTCAAAGCCTCTTTCTATGCACAATTCGGACAATCGAAGTGCAATACTTTCAACCAGAACGGAATGCCTGATAATGTGGTCAGGCATTCCGACGCCACGCATCAGGGAAAAACAGGTTTCTCTATCCGGTACGGAAATCTCTTCCTTCATGCCACACTAAAGAGCTAAAAGGCTTTGTCCAGCCGTGATAGCTCTCCTTCCGTAAGAATCCGGTCTATATCGAGGAGGATTTTTACCGAGCCTTCGGACTTCGCCATACCGATAATGTAGGATGTATCGAGCTGGGTTCCAAAAGACGGGGTTTCTTCTATGTCTTCCGCCTTGATTTGAATAACCTCGGAGACGGCATCCACAACAATACCCATGATGATGGATTCGGCCCCGTGAGACACTTCCACCACTATAATGCACGTCCTATCCGTGTATTCAGCCTCCTCCATTCCGAAGCGCAACCTTAAGTCAATAACCGGTATCACCTTTCCCCTGAGGTTTATAACACCCTTGACATAGTGAGGCATCTGAGGCACAGGGGTTATGGGCATCATACCGATGATTTCTTTAACCTTCAGAATTCCGATGCCGTACTCTTCCCCTGCCAATTTAAAGGTTAAATATTTACCGGCAAGGTTTCCGGCAGAGGTTCCGGAAGACCTCGTAGCGCCTTCTCTGGTTACAGCCGCTTCCTGAGAATCCAGCATGACCGTTACCTCCTTAATCCCACAAAGCCCCCAGGCCGGGACAATAAATTAAGACTTTAAAGGTCGATCATCTAATGCTACATGATGAAAAATAAGAGTATTTACATTCAAACACAAGAAAAATGTCCACGGAGCGGGATATTATGAAGGTCGTCATCGTCGGAGCCGGAGCGCTCGGCTGCCTTCTTGGCGCACGGCTTGCCGCAGTAACGAAGGTCTATTTTTTCGACATTGACCCTCAAACCGTAAATGCCATTAACTCCAGCGGCATTTTCGTCGAGGAAAGGGACGGAAGCATTACAGAAGTTCGTAACGTTGAGGCGGTGGAAGATCATTCGGAACTAGTCGATAAAATAGATCTCCTGATCTTCTGCGTAAAAAGTTACGCCACCCGCAATGCAGCAGAGCTTCTTCATCGGTTTCCTGCATTATCGTCTGCCCTGTGCCTCACATTGCAAAACGGTCTGGGCAATTACGAAGCCCTCGCCGAATTTTTCGATCCCCTGAGAATCCTTGTGGGAAGCACGGCGCAGGGAGCCACCCTGATTGCTCCGGGAAGGGTCCGTCACGGAGGAAACGGGCCCACCTACATAGGGTCTCTGCAAAGAGGGAAAGACGCCGACATTTCCGAAACGGTAAGGCTTTTTAGAAAGGCCGGACTTGAAGCCTATGAACACGGCGATGTGGAGAAACTCCTGTGGGAAAAGCTTTTGATAAATGTCGGCATTAACGCCATAACGGCCATAACGGGCATTCTTAACGGCTCTATCGTAGAAATTCCGGAAGCACGGAACCTGTGCTGTGAGGCCGTTAAGGAAGCCCTTGAGGTCGCAGCCAGAAAAGGAATTGCCCTACCGGAAAACTACTGTGAAAAGGTTCTTGAGGTCGCCAATGCCACTGGTAAAAATCGATCTTCCATGGGACAGGATATAGATCGGGGTAGAAGAACGGAGATAGATACCATCAACGGAGCAATCGTTAAACTGGGGATGGAACTGGATGTACCCACTCCGGTAAACCGGACTCTGACACAACTGGTAAAAATCGTTGAAAGGGCAAAAAAGGGGAACCGATGATGGAAGGCAAAAGAGTAACCGTACCCGATGTAGTTGAAGCAAAAGGTAAAAGAAGGATCACCATGGTTACGGCTTACGACTATGTAACGGCCAGATGGGTCGACCGTAGCGGAATTGATATGATCCTCGTGGGTGACTCTCTTGCAATGGTCATGCTCGGGCACGAAGACACCCTGTCCGTGACCATGGAAGAAATGTTACACCACACAAGAGCGGTTGCCCGTGGAGCTCACCGGGCCCTGGTCATAGGAGACATGCCCTTTATGTCTTATCAGGTCAGCGTTGAGCAGGCCGTTGCAAACGCCGGCCGTTTTATGAAAGAAGCAGGAGCTCAGGCGGTAAAGCTCGAGGGTGGAGCAACCGTTGTGCCCCAGATCAGGGCCATTGTAGAAGCCGGAATACCCGTTCAGGGCCACATCGGCCTTACACCTCAAAGCATAGCCCAGCTTGGCGGCTTCAAGGTGCAGGCAAAAAGTGCCGAAACGGCAAAAAAACTCATCGAAGACGCAAAAGCTCTTGCCGAGGCCGGCTGTTTCTCCATTGTTCTCGAGGCCATACCGGCTCCGGTAGCGAAAATAATCACGGAGAGTGTCCCGATACCGACGATAGGTATCGGAGCTGGCCCTCACTGCGACGGACAGGTTCTGGTGCTCCACGACCTTGTGGGCCTATTCGACCGGTTCAGACCCAAGTTCGTTAAACAATACGACGAAATGGGCGAAAGATTGCTTAACGCACTGAGGGCCTTCAGGCGGGAAGTTGAGGATGGGATTTTTCCAGGTGAGGAGCACTCTTTTTCCATGAAGCCGGAAGAACTCAGAAAACTGGAAGAGGCTCTGAAATGAAAGAAACCACCAGAAGGAACGTAGAAGCCGCCTTTATCGGGGAAGCCAAAGCCTATTTCAGGCTTCATGCCTTCGCCAAAAAAGCCGACGAAGAGGGCTACCCTCAAATTGCGCGCCTCTTTCGAGCGGTTGCGGAAGCGGAAGCGGTTCACGCACGCAATCACTTTTCTCTGCTCGAAAGAGTCGGCACAACGGAAGAAAACCTGAAAAGTGCCTTCGAAAGTGAGGAATTCGCCAACGGTGTGGCCTATCCGGAGTTCTTGAAACAGGCCTGGCAGGATGACGAGAAGGGGGCAATATGGTGGTTCACGGCAGCTCGAAATGCCGATGAACGCCATGCCAGACTCTATAAACATGCCCTGGAAAACATGATAGCGGAAAGATCGGTCCTCTACTACGTTTGTACTCACTGCGGGTGGATAGAGGAAGCCCGGCCACCCGAAGTTTGCCCCAACTGCCAGAAGCCGAGAGACTATTTTCGAGAAGTGTCCTGACAACGAATCCGTCAGAGGAGGTCAAGATGCAGAATTTTTCGTTTCAGGGACAGGCCCCGGAAGTGTTTCGGCAGGGGATGCAGAGGGTAAAAATCATCTGGACCGTGCTCCTTGCCGCATCCGTTGCATCAGGGATTGTTATTTACGCAGCGGAAAATTTCGCCATCAGGGCTATTCCCACAGGCCTGGAGCCCCGGGAAGCCGCGTTAATCTATTACATACTGGTTTTCATGGGGGTTGCTGAAACTATTATGGCCGTTGTGCTAAGAAGAGTATGGCTGAAAAAGCTTTCTTCTCTCGGGGAATTTCCCAGGTCGGCCGAAGCTCAGAGCGAATTTATAAGATCTCTCCTGAACATATACATACCTTCGGTCGTTGTACCCGCAGCTATTGGTCTCTCCGTAGCATTTTACGGAGTAGTGCTGGCCTTTATAAGCATCCCCTCGGGTAACCTCTGGGTATTCCCGATTCTGGGTATTGTGGGCATCTGGGCAGTTAGACCCAAATCTGAGGATCTGGAAGCCTACTTTCCTCATATCTTATCTTTCTGACTGCCGGTAAGAGGTGAACCGTTTGCGCAATACTTATGCAAAGGGTCTGATAGTAAGCTGTTTTCTCACCTTCGGATTTTATACGGGTTCCTACATGCGGGTTCCCGTGGTGCCCGTTTTTGCAAGAGAGTTAGGAGCAACGATTGTCCTCGTCGGTCTGATAAACTCCGTCTTCTTTCTCACCGCCGGTTTTCTTTCACTTCCCATGGGTTATGCGGCCGACAGACTGGGAACCAAAACAGTAGCGGCTTCTGGCATTCTCCTGGCAGCTTTAACTTCATTCCTGCTGACCTTTGCCCGTAACCCCTACCACATAATCCCCATTTACTTCCTTTTCGGGCTGGCCGTATCTTCTTATGGACCCACCATGATGGGTTATGTCGCCCGGGTAGCTCCTCCAACCCACGTGGGAAGGGCCTACGGATGGTACACAACGTCGCTTCACACCGGAATAAGTATTGGCCCGGCCATAGGCGGATGGATTGCTGACCATTTCGGCTACCACAACCTGTTCCTCTCTTCGGCCCTTACCCTGTGTTGCTTTCCCACACTGTTACTCTTACTACCCGAAGGCAACTCCGCCCAGCCCGAACCACCATCATCGAAGGACAAACTCAAAGCAAAAAGCTCTCCGAAGACCGTCTTCAAACATCCCGGGCTATGGGGGTGCTGGCTCATAACGATCGGTCTCTGCTTTGGCCTGGGGACCTTCATAACCTTCGTACCTCTTCATGCCAGGGACGCTTCGGTACCTCTCTCGCTCATCGGGGTCATTTTCCTGACCCAGGGCATTCTTAATGCCCTCCTGAGAATCCCCTTCGGCATATGGAGCGATAAAACCAGACACAGGGAAAGGCTGATCCTTATCGGGGTTTTGGCAGTGGCGCTGGCACTGGTTGTGCTGGGATACGCCACTTCCTTTGCCGTTTTCATGATAGGAGCACTGCTTTTGGGAAGCGGTCTTGCCCTCGCTTTTACATCCATCGGCGCCCTGATTGCAATAATTTCTCCTCCGGAGCACAAAAGCAGTGCCCTCGGAGGTTATAACGCCGGGATATACCTGGGCTTTATGCTCGCTTCGGCAACCATGGGCTCCTTCATAAAAGCCTTTGGCTATCCAAAGGCCTTCTCCGCTTCCGGGCTGCTCATACTGCTGCTCGCCTGCATCTTCCGGAACCTCACCAAAAAAGCCTGAACACACCTAACCGCTACGCCACAAAGAGTAGCCACTTTTGCTTTTAAATTTTTGACGCAACCTGATATAAGTTTAATCATACTAAAAAGTATTTAACCAGGACGACAAAACGTTATGGGGGGTAAAAATGGCAACGGCGCTGGAGGAACGCATATACAGGACCGGTAAATGGCTTTACGAGCTCATTGAAGGAGAGTCTCCTTCGATTTTTAAGAAAGAGTACTGGTCGGGCAAGGTAATTGAATGGTGTATGAAGGACGAAAAGTTCAAGGTTCAGATGTTCAGATTTATCGACGTACTGCCTTACCTGACCCGAACCGAGTCCGTCGTACAGCATCTTAACGAATATTTTTGCGGTCCCGACGGCTCTGCACCTCCCGTGCTCCAATGGGGCATAAAGGGTATGGGTTTAATGTCTTTCACATCTAAGTTCATGGCCCAGTCGATTGCAGAAAATATCAAAAACATGGGCAAGCTTTTTATAGCGGCCGAAACGCCTCAGGAAGCTCTGCCAGTTCTTGAGAAGCTACGCAAAGATGGGCTGGCCTTTTCCGTTGATCTTCTGGGCGAAGCCGTTGTGTCGGAAGCAGAAGCGGAAGAATATCAGAGGCGCTACATGGAACTTCTCGACACGCTGGGCGAAGCACAAAAAAGCTGGACTCCTCTCGGGGACGGCTCCGGAAACCTCGACTGGGGTTATGCCCCGATGATAAACGTGTCCATAAAGCCATCGGCTATGTATTCTCAAATGCGACCTCAGGCCTTTGACTACAGCGTCGACCAGGCCCGCGAAAGACTTCGTCCTATTCTCCGCAAGGCGGTGAGCATGGGGGCTCACATTACCCTCGATATGGAGCATTATGAGCTCAAAGACATGACCTTTGCCCTTTTCCAGAGGCTTAAGGAGGAGCCGGAATTTAGAGAGTATCCCGAATTCGGCATCGTAATCCAGAGCTACCTGAAAAGCAGTGAAGAGGATTGTAAAAGAATCCTGGCATGGGCGGAAAAAAATAAAATGCGGATCCCCATAAGACTCGTTAAGGGTGCTTATTGGGATGCTGAAGTAATCTGGGCACGGCAGAAAAATTGGCCGATTCCCGTATTCACCCGTAAGGCGGAAACGGATGCCCGGTTTGAAAAGTTAGCCGCCCTGCTTCTTCAGAATCACCAGAGGGTTTATTTTGCCTGTGCGTCTCACAACATAAGGTCCATAAGTTTTGTTATTGAAACGGCGAAAGATTTGAAGGTTCCGCACAGTGCTTACGAGTTTCAAATCCTTTTCGGTATGGCAGAACCCGTAAGGAATGCTTTGCGTAAAGCTGGGCTTCCTCTCAGGCTTTATACGCCAATCGGGGAGATGATCCCCGGAATGGCATATCTTATAAGAAGGCTCCTTGAAAACACGGCAAACGAGTCTTTTCTGAGGCTGAGTTTCTCGGAAGGGAAATCCATAGACGAGCTCCTGAAAAACCCGCTGGAGCTCATCAATACTCGTGAGTCAAAGAAACCCGCCGCGGAAAGCGAAGCCACTTTACCGCCTTTCAAAAACGAACCACCTACAGACTGGACCGTTGAAGCCAACCGCAGGAGCTTTGCTTCTGCCCTCAGGGAAGTCAGGAAGTCAATGCCCTTTCAGGCTCCTTTGATCATTGACGGGAAAAAGATAAAAACGGAAGAGATTATTGAATCCCGAAACCCGAATTCCTTTTCCGAGATTGTCGGAGTGGCTTCAAAAGCCAACGGCTCTCATGCGCAGAAAGCGGTAGAAGCCGCATGGAAGGCCTTCCCTTCCTGGGGGGACACACCGCCGGAGAGAAGAGCGGAAATCCTGATCAGGGCAGCAGAAGAGGCGCGAAAAAAACGGCACTTTCTTGCGGCACTCCAGGTTCTCGAGGTGGGAAAGAGCTGGAGCGAAGCAGATGCCGATGTATGCGAAGCTATCGATTTTCTTGAGTATTACGCCAGAGAAATGATCAGACTGTCCCGACCGAGACGAATGGGAGATGTTCCGGGAGAAATAAGCGAATTGTTCTATGAACCCCGGGGAGTGGCCCTTGTGGTTGCGCCCTGGAACTTCCCCCTTGCCATTTCGACAGGTATGACTTCCGCTGCGCTGGTTACGGGAAACACGGTGGTGTACAAACCCTCATCGCAAAGTGCCATCACCGGATACATGATGGTCACGCTGTTCGAAAAGGCGGGACTTCCTCCGGGAGTGCTGAACTACTTGCCGGGTCCCGGAAGGATCATCGGAGACCACCTGCTCAGACATCCTCTGGTCCACATGATTGCCTTCACCGGAAGCAAAGAAGTGGGGCTTCACATCATAGCCCAGGCGGCACAGACTCCACCGGAAGCGCAACACGTAAAATCCGTCATCGCCGAAATGGGCGGCAAGAATGCGATAATTATTGACTCCGATGCCGATCTCGATGAGGCCGTAGTTCACGTTCTCCACTCGGCATTCGGGTATCAGGGGCAGAAATGCTCTGCCTGTTCAAGGGTTATCGTCCTTGAAGAAAACTACGACCGCTTCGTCACCCGCCTTAAAGCCGCGGCCGAAAGCATCGAAATCGGCCCCGTAGAAGATCCCCGCTTTTTCATGGGAGCCGTTATCGACGAGGGTGCACAGAAAAAAATCATGGAATACATAGAACACGGAAAAAAGGACGGTAAAGTTCTGGTTATGAAAACCCCGGAAAAGGGCGCAGAAGGCGGATACTTCGTTCCTCTTACGATCTTCACAGACCTTCCGCCCGATCACCGCCTGTGTCAGGAAGAGATCTTCGGCCCTGTTCTCGTTGTGATCAAGGCCCGTACCTTTGACGAAGCCCTTGACATTGCAAACGGAACTGCCTTTGCCCTGACAGGTGGTGTCTTTTCCAGGAGTCCCCAGAACATAGAAAAGGCCAAAAAGGCCTTTCGGGTCGGCAATCTGTACATAAATCGCGGCATAACCGGTGCAATCGTAAACCGCCATCCCTTTGGAGGATTCAAACTTTCCGGTATCGGCTCCAAGGCGGGAGGGCCCGATTACCTGCTTCAATTCATGGTTCCGAGAAACAACGTGGAAAACACCATGAGGCGAGGTTTTGCACCGGATATTGATTTCTCCGATCTGTAAATAAGACCCCCGGGGGATTTTGTTAAGAGCATCCCGGGGGTTACCTTTCTACAGGGGATCGAAAACCTGAGAGGACGGTCCTTTTTCTATCGTGCAGGAGACCGCAGGCAATCCATCTGAAGCCTTCACGAGACTGAACCGATAAATAGCATCGGCATGATCACGAAATAACTCCACATCATGATGGCTTATGACCACCACCTGAAAGCCCAGCCGTTCCGAGATGGCCTTAATAACTCCCATAAAACGGGGCACAAGATCGGGGCGTATCCAGCAGTCCTGTTCGTCCAGCACGAGGAACTTTCGATGGTCCTTTTCATCCAGCTGTGTGAGGGTTATAAATCTGAGCCCCACCGAAAGAATGTTGCAGACGGATCCACCCTGACCTCTTAATATGTCTTCCCGACAGCCTTTTCTCTCTACGTGAAAATTAACATGAAACTTATCGTACTTAACCTCTTGGGTGGACCCGAGTTTTATGTCCTGTCCCAGAATGTCCTGTAAGGCATAGGTCAGGTTTTTTTCTATTTCTTCAAGAATGTTACGGAAAAGATCCCTTGAAAGGGCTTCAAGCCTTAACGCAACCAGAGGTTCCAGCTCAAGGAAACGGCGTATCTCCTTTAATTCCTTTTTTCTCTGCTCAAGCAGATCCGCCCGGATTTTTCTCTGAGTTTTTAAGATGGTAATCCTCTCCTTCAGCACATCAGGAGGAAGCAGATCTTCGGCCATTTTCACCTACCCGTTGACCCTTGCTTCGATTTTCTGCAGTTCCTCTTTTATCGTTTCTATGTGCTCACGGTACTCGGTGACGCTGCGTTCGTTTTCGCTGCGCCATTTTTCAAGCAGGGCCTTAAGTTCCTCCAGATCGCTCGTTCCGTAGTTTTCCTGGGCTTTTCTCTTCAGATCCTCAAGGCTTTTCCTTACGGCATCGAGCTCGGCCTGTGCCCTCATTCGCTTTTCCTTCAGACCCTCATACTCCTTTCTCAACCTATCCAGTTCGGCCTGTACCTTAAGATCCCTATCCCTATCGACTATTCCTCCGGCCATAGTTCGTCGCCCTCCTTCTAACCGCCTGAAAATACCACTCCACCACCATCTTCAACCACTTCCCTGTAAAGATCCCATATGATTTCGTCCACCGGATCCCCCCGGTTAAGATTGGCTTCGAGGAAGGCTTTCAGCCCAACTCCTTCGGCCGTCTTTTTTATCATGATGTTCTCAAGCCCCCTTATAAAAAGAAAATCCCTCAGGTCACCTCCCAAAGCGGGGGCATCCTCCAGGGGCTGGAATACTTCATCAAAGGGCTTTACGGGTATGGGAATACTTTCAAAGTAATCATGCCGGTCAGGTCCGGGCTTCCACACAAGTACACAGGGACTGAGTCTTTTTGTCACAGGGCTTCTCGTAATCCTTACGATGCTTCCGGGGTTAACCCAAACCGTTCGACCCCTGTAAACCGGATCCTTGGGAGTATGAATATGGCCGTTTACGACTATATCGACGCCCGGAATTTCTCGAGGTTCCTCCCTGCCCGCTTCATAATCCGGAAAACTTATGTTGTGATGGGTAAGCCATATTACTACATCGGCATTCGAAGGGTCTTCTACCTGACGGGGGATGGGGGTCCAGTCGGGCGACGCACCCACCATGACCTTTTTGCCGCCAATCTTAACCACGTCCACAGGCCCTGCCTCCGAAATAACCCTTACTGCTCCGGCCGCCTGAAGCACGGCAAGAGACACATCCGGAGTAAATCGGGCCTCGTACTTGTCGTGATTGCCCACCAGCACCCAGGGTCGAAAGGGTCTGAAAAGCCGGATCAGATCGACAAGGAGTGAATTGGGATTATCCCGGGGCAGATGGAACAGATCCCCCAGAATCACCGGAAGAAGCCTTTTTTCATGCCCTATCTTCAGGCAAAAGGAAAGCTTGTTAAGAACGGTTTCCCTATAGTCGTCAATACGATGACCGGGTTGTCTGGCACATACATGAGGATCGCCTATAAAAAGAATACCATCATACTCAATCATCATGGGTCTCCTGAAGGAAGTGCTCCAGGTCAATAACCTGCCGACAAACCGGACACACACCAATTTCACGGAGATATCGGGCTATTTCCTCCCTCTTCGATACCAGCCTTTCGTCACATTCGGCCAGCACCCGATCCAGATCTCTTACTCTTCCGGCCAACGATTCGAGTTCGTCCACGAAATCCACCAGAGCTTTCACATCCCGAATTTCGGGCGGAGAAGTCAGCACATCAAGAGCCGAAATCAAATTCTCAAGATTTCGCTCACGATCTACAAGGGCCTTAAGTTCTTTAACGGTCTGGTAGAGCGGATCCGGAGGTTTAAATTCCGGCAAATCTCTCAGGGTGGAACATACTTTCAGAAAATTTATCAGACGCTCCTCACGCCGCTCTAACTCGTCCATCTCAAAACACAGGGAATCGAGAGAAGAGGTTTCTATGAGATCCGGAGGGGCTTCAAGCCGATTCAGATGTTCGAGTACCCTTTCGATGAAACCCAGCCTCTTTTCTAGCTCGTTCATCTCGCCGATGAACGCTGCCAGCAGGGTGGAATCCTTAAGCTCCGGGGGAGAGCTTACACTTTTCAAAAGATCGATTTCCCTGAAAAGCGTATCCGACTTCAAGGATAAACGATCAAGCTCGGAGACCATCAAAGCCAGTTCTCCTGTATTGCTGACTTCCGGAGGTTCTCTTAATCGAGAAAGCAGGTTTTCTTGATTTAAACATTCATCGACCTTTTCCTTCAGGCGCTCCACTTCGGTAATCAGCGCCTGAAGTTCTTCGATCTTTCTTTCCCGTTCCAATATCTTTTCGTAGGTAATCGAACATCTGGCGAGTTCCTGCTCCACTCTGTCAAGGGGTTTATAGGCTTTCAATAAAGACTCGCAAAGCTCGACTTCCCGTTCCAGATCGGACTTTTTCCCCCGGTAAAACCTTGCCTTATCTTTAAGAGCCTGCCTCATTCTGATGAGGTACTCGGCTTCAGATGAGGCTGCAAAAAAACCGGCGATTTTGGAGCCGCTTTCATCGAGCAGGAAAATCGGGTCCTTCTGATGAGCAAGATGAACATCAAGCCTCCCGCCGTCTGTTTCAACCGGGCCCATCCTTAACAACCTCTGCACATCTTCAGGAACCCTGCGGGTCTTTGCGTAAACCTGCTCTTTACCGTCGGGGCCTATTATTCTGTAAACTGAAGATCCCTGCTTTCTTTCCCACCTGATAACCTCTCCGGAAGCCAGTTCAATCTCCACAACCGCCTTTACCGCTCCATGTCTTAAGACGAAAGCGGCCGGTGGATTTTCGCAAACACACCTTATTGCCTCGACGAGGGCGCTTTTACCGACGTTATTAGGGCCAGAAATCACGGTTACCCCGTCGGAAAGCTCGACAACCGTGTCCTTATGGCTCATGAAATTTCTGATGGCTATTTTACGGATCATGGCCTATTACCGTCAAAATAGCCAATTTTCATTCGGGAAGATAGGGCGTGAGATCTTCCTGATACTCTTTCAACACCTTGAAACCCGCTTCTTCCAGAACTCTGGCCGCTTCTTCCAGAACGCCCTGGCGAAACCTCAAAAGAAGCTGCCATACTCCCTCATAGCCCGGTAACGGATGAACCATGACGCTTCGGATATTTATATTTTTCTCGGCAAGAATCGACGTAACACGGCTGAGAACCCCTACCCTGTCCCTTACGAGAACGGTCAGACGGCCGCTGTCGTCACTCATGCCCATCGCCTTAAGCAAAACGGCCATTAGGTCTGCCGTCGTAATAATTCCTATGAGCCGGTTGTCCGATGAAAGGACGGGAAGGCATCCGATCTTTTGATCGTGCATTATCAGGGCGGCTCTTTCGATGGTCATATCGGGTGTAGCCGTTATGAGGTTTTTTTTCATAATGCCTTCGACGGTAACTTTTTGTAGAATGTAGGTGAGTTCATACACACTGAGGGTCGAAGCGGGAGAAGCCCAGGCTTCTCTTAAATCTCGATCCGTGACGAGACCGAGGAGACGGCCTTTGTTATCGGTTACGGGAAGGTGTGAAATCCTGTGCTCATCCATTATCTCACGGGCCTTCAACATGGGAGTATCCGGGGTTATCGTTATGAGCTTTGTCGTCATGTGCCATCCTACGAACATGGGAATTCCTCCTTTTCAAGTTTTCGGGCAGATGCTAAGGGTTTGTTAAGAAACGTTCATAACATTATGTAATGGAGCGGGGCTTTCGTGTCCAAAGAAAAAGAGTGGACCCTGGAGGAATTGCTAAAGAGCTTAAGCGAGGAAGTAGCGCTCTGGGAAATGTCCCGGTATTACATTCGTGAAAAAGAGCTTTTCGACATAGAGCGCTTTCTCTCTGAACGAGGAGCTCATGAACTCATGTCGCTTCTTGAAGAAAAATACGGATCACCGCTTAACGAAAAATTTTGGTCCTCTTTTCTGGTCTATCACAAGCTTAAAAAGCTGCGTGAAGAAATAAAGCGGGAAGAAGAACTCCACGAAGAAAAGCGCAGAAGATACCTGCAGGCTCTCGAAGAGTACAGAACGGCATGGCTTGAGTGGGTTCAGGCCTGGCTTAGAGAAGAACGCAAGCGGCAGTGGAAGGTTATAGAAGGCCGTAAGGAGGATAAAAAAACTAGCTGATAAAAACCGGTTTATAATAGTCCAGGTGCTCAATAACCGTTCCGGCTCCTCTGACTATGGCGGTCAGGGGATCGTCGGCCACATGGACCGGCAAACCGGTATCACTGGAAATCAGCCTGTCGAGACCCTTAAGAAGTGCACCTCCTCCGGCCAACCATATCCCCCGGTCATATATGTCTGCCGCAAGATCCGGCGGTGTCTTTTCCAAAGCCTTTCTCACGGACTCAACGATTACCTGAATCGGCTCCTGAAGGGCTTCTCTGACCTCTTCGTCGGTTACATAAAAGGTTTTTGGAATACCGCTCAGAATTTCCTTGCCCCGCACCTGAACCCTTAAGCTCTTTTCCATCGGCAGAGCACTTCCGATTTTGATTTTTATCTGTTCGGCCGTGTATTCGCTTATAATCATCTGATGTTTTCTCTGTACATATCTCACTATGGCTTCGTTGGCTTCGTCCCCGGCCACCCTCACGGACTCACTGTAAGCGACGGCAAACAGCGATATAACGGCAACCTCCGTGGTTCCTCCTCCTATATCAACGACCATACTGCCCACGGGCTGGTCTATGGGCAGTCCGGCTCCTATCGCGGCGGCCACGGGTTCTTCGATCAGCAAAACCTTTCCGGCTCCGGCCTGCTCCGCCGCTTCGATGACCGCTCGTTTTTCAACGGCCGTAATACCGGTCGGCACCGCCACGACCAGTTTGGGCTTCACCAGTTGTTTTCTTTTCAGCACCGAACCCAGAAAACTTTTAATCATGACACTGGTAACTTCAAAGTCGGCAATGACGCCGTCTTTAAGAGGTCTTATGGTTACGATCCTTCTGCCGTGCTTCCCCACCATGGCCCTGGCTTCCCGTCCGACTGCCAGAACGCTGTAATCGTCGGCGTGAATGGCTACAACGGAAGGTTCGTTCAGGACTATACCATGACCCTTCAAGTATATCAGCGTGTTGGCCGTCCCCAGATCCATCGCAAGATCTTTGGCAAAAAAGCCGAGAAGCCGTCTAAACATATCCCACTCCGCAAGAAAATGTTCTTTACATTACACCTTACGACCACTACGCTTACAATCGTTATCCCTTTTAGTATTGGAACCGGACATGGGTCAAATCATTTCATGCAAATAAAGGGGTGAGATGGTGACAATCAAAAAAGCCCTGGCTTGCGTTACCACAATCCTCCTGTGGACTGTACTAACTACCTCAGGCTCGACGGCCTTTGATCCGCCCGGAGAAGGTCGGGTTGTTGCGGTTTTCGACGGAGACACCATAATGCTGGAAGGGGGTATAAAGGTAAGATATCTGGGAATAGATACTCCCGAGGTAGAACACGACGACAATCCTGCCGATTGCTTTGGCCCGGAAGCAGCCAGGGCAAACGCTTCAATGGTCATGGGCAAAAGAGTTAAACTGAGGTACGATCCGGCTCAGCTAAGAGACAGACACGGGCGGCTGCTGGCGTATGTTTACCTGAGTGACGGAAGGTGCGTAAACGAAGTGTTGATTCGAGACGGCTATGGCTGGGTATTGAGGAAACCCGAAGGGTTTCAAAAACTTCTGCATTTTCTGGACCTCCAGAGAAGCGCCATAAAGCAGAAAAAGGGACTCTGGGGAGCATGCCCTGTAAAGGCCGAACCTTTTTACGTAGGCAATAGAAGAAGCTTCGTTTTTCATAGACCGTCCTGTCCTTTCGGACGATCTATAAGCCCCCGAAACGCCGTTAAGTTCATAACCAGGGAGGATGCTTTTAATCAGGGATTTCATCCGTGCAGGCGTTGCAAACCATGACCGGGTCATCGAATATACAACCGTCAAGAACCTATCCGGACCGACCGCTTATTGGGGTGGGTGCCGTGGTAATAAGAGACAAAAAGGTCCTGCTGGTACGGCGTGCCAACGAACCCTCAAAGGGCCTGTGGTCAATACCCGGCGGGCTGGTCAGAACGGGAGAAACCCTTGAAGAAGCCGTTAAAAGAGAGATTCTGGAAGAGACGGGAATACCGGTACGGGTTCATGATGTCATAGCGATCCTGGATCGGATCATCCCCGACCAAAAAGGACGGATACTTTACCATTATGTTCTGGTCGATTTTCTTTGCACTCCGCTATCGAAGGCCGATCCGGTAAGTGGTTCCGATGCGGAAGAAAGTAAATACGTAAGCATGGACGAACTCGACGGCTTTGAACTGACCACCTTTACCAAGGGAGTAATCCACCGCGCCCTCAATACCTTATCATCTCACGAAGGGGCAAATATCTACCTTAAAAAGGGATTAAAGTAACCGAAGCGGACGTCCGGAAAGTTCTCACGCACGACTTCCATCCAGCGCTTGATACCCACCGGCGGCCCCGTAGGTCTAAAATCTATCTCGTTGATATACCATTCGGGGTCAATGTTGAAGTTTCTCATCTGTATGAGATTGACAGGATGGGACTTAAGAAATTCCATAAAGGCATCGACTTCTGCGGGATCATCGGTAACGCCGGGAAGAATAAAGTAATTAAGGGATACAAACCCGTTGTGGGACAACGCCGTAAGGATTGTTTTTTTAACATCTTCAAAGGAATAGCCTCTGGGCCTGTAGTAGGCGTTGTAGTATCTTTCCTGAACGCTGTTAAGACTTACCCTGATGCTATCCAGTCCCACGGCAAAGAGGCGATCAACCCGGGCGGGAAGACTCGCATTGGTATTCAGGTTTATCGTCCCCTTTTCGGTTTCCTTTCTGATAAGGCCTATGGCCTTTTCAAGAACCTGAGCCTGAAGCAAGGGCTCTCCTTCACAGCCCTGTCCGAAGCTGACGACGGGCCTTTCGGCTCTTTTTATGTGCAGGAGCGCAACTTCGGCCACTTCTTCTGCCGTCGGCACGAAGTTCAATCTTTCCTGAGTAACGGGAATTTCCGGGTTCTCCTGATAGCTTATGCAACCCAGACATCTGGCATTGCAGACCGGCGATGTAGGAAGGGGAGCCTCCCAGCGTCCCATAAAAAAGTTCCTGGCGGCAGGGCAGGCATAGCTCAGGGCACAGCGTCCGAGATGCTGAATAAGCCTGTTGGACCGGTAGGATTCGATCAGAGCCTGAGCCTCCCTGGCAATAACGTCTTTTTTAAAGTGACGCGCGTCCTGTCTCTCGTCGGGATCGACCCTGATCGCCGTAGTTACAAAGGAGTCTTTGTACCAACCTACGGCGGCATAGGAAAAGAGAGGCAAGATGCGGGCATCCCGCGATCTTTTGTAGGCCGCCAGATAAGTAGCAGTATGTGCAGGGGCAACAAATGCAGCTACAGCCCTTATGGATTCACGAGCATTATAAGGATTCCGGTCGAGCACAACAAATCTGCCCCTCTCGGGATCAAAACCGGCGGGATATCGGTCGGGAAGAACGAAAAGCTCACTCCCCTCGGGAAGAGGTATCCAGTCCCCCGGCCTGAGCCTTCTCCATCTCCCCGCATGAGATCCCACCATCTCGAGATAGGGGAAATCGTAGATCTGGCCGTTCCTGTCGGCGAAAAGCAAACTGGGGCGATCACTCACGGTCATTTTCTATCATTTCCCTGAAGGATGTAATGCCTATTCCGGGAATTGAGCGGATCAGATAAAGGAAGTAATTAAGAAATTCAAAGGCCGCATGATTCATCATCTTGTGATGGATCATTATGCCTATGTTCCCTTTTCGCGTTAAGGCATTTTCCAGATTCTTCATCAGTTCGTCATAAGCATAGCCGGGGTTTTCCGACTTTCTGGTGTGCAGGTCGATGTAAATTCTGAAGTTTTTCAAACGCACCGATTGCTTTGCACCTCTGGGAATAGGCCCGTCAATGGATACGGCAGCAAAGCCCAGTTGCTGAAGTGCACCGAGAGTATTGAGATCCAGTCGATTCCAGGGAGGCGTGAAAACGGGCACCAGTGAATTCCTGAAGAGCCCTTCCAGTTTTCTTTTCCCCTTGAGTATATCGTTCCACTGTTGATCCTTGGTACGCCAGTTACCGAACTCGGCCTTTTTCCCATCTCTGCTCCAGTTAACATGCCGCCATCCGTGCTGATGCCAGTTCCACAGAGGATTTTCAAGATCTATAAAGGAACGGAACATCTCCGTCCTTTTGGCACTCATCCAGGCCGGTACCACGGCAAGAGCAAGAGGAATCTCGTAGAACCTGAAAAGATTAAGAAGCATCTTAAAGGCGTGGCTGTAAGCGCCCACATCATCGGCTCGAAAAAAAACAACGGGTTCCCTTTCGGCACAACGGCGGAGGACCTCCTCCAGCCTTGCCTGCCAGTTGGCGGGCAGGGATTTCCATACGGCACTTACCTTCCTGGGTCTGGGAAAACCGGACATGTCCGGATCTGCAAGTTCTTTGAGGTTAGCCAGAGTAACCAATCAATTCACCCCCTTTTATGTTGTCGAAGTACCCTTCTGTAGCCTGAAAAATTCTTCCAGTTTTTGCCTCACGTACTGACTCCGGCTCTCGTCCAGGTCATCGAGCTGGTAATAAGGAGCATTCTGGGAATGCATTGAAAGCATCTCAAGGCCCGTGTTTATAGAGGACCGGGCCCACATCTGCCATGCCTTTACGGCTTCGGGTTCTTCATTCAACAACTCCTGAAGGGTTATCCTGTAATCCTCGCCGAGCATCTCCATCTCTTCGTTTACGGCCTCAATCAACGACTCGTCAATGCGGGGACGACGCTTGAGAATGCAGGACACAATGAGATCGAGGCAGAACTTGAACGAATCTCCGGGAATATTCTCCGGATGGCAGATCAAACACATATTGCTATCGTGCTCTATCGACGCATTTTCGGGAAAGCGATTCTCTTCGGCGATCCTTTCAAAATGTGCAAAGGTGTATTCAACGGCGTCCGACATAACTCACCTCCAGCAAGAAAGGAAAAACTAGTTCGACGACACCCTAACCTTATATCCCGATCTTCCCGGAAGGAAAAGACCGTGCTACGGGTCTGAGGCTCATTCTTTTTCTTGACAAGAGGAGATCATGCCCTTTATATAATGCCGCTTTACTAAACCAACGGTTTAATGAAGGTAAACATGGAAGCGGGTTTGAAGATCGGCGAAAAGCTGAAAAGGTTGCGAATGGAGAGCGGTCTTACGCAGGAAGAGCTGGCAAACCGCGCCTACCTTACCAAGGGTTTTATTTCGCAACTGGAAAGAGATCTTACATCGCCGTCGATTTCTACACTCAAGGCTATCCTGGATGTTCTGGGAGTGGGATTGGCCGAGTTTTTCAGCGACGTCCGGGATACTTCAACTATAGGTTACGCCCGCAGGCGGGTATTGAGCACGGCATCCACGGATGAATGCTCCGTTTTCTATCTTTTGCCGAGGGCTACCGGAAGGCTTATGGACCCGGTTCTGGTAAGGCTTGCGCCGGGAGTAAAAACCCCCGAAGAGACGGCCCATCCCGGTGAGGAGTTCGGTTTCGTTCTCAAGGGTCGTATAGTTTTGTGGCTGGACAGGCAAAATTACAGGCTTAAAAATGGAGATTGTTTCTACTTTAAGAGCTCTACGCGTCACTGGGTAGAAAACGTCGGTCAGAGCGAAGCGGAGCTACTCTGGGTGGTAAGCCCCACCCGTTTTGAATGGTGATTGCCAGGGGAGATAGTCCGTCGGGGTATGTAAGAAGTTGTGCTCGGCATGATTGGGGAGGTAAGTTGAAATGGGAATGAAAAAACCCGAGTTTGGCTTTGGAGTACATCTCATGGTCGACGGTTACGGGTGCGACCGGTCAGTCCTTGAAGACATCCAGGCTATTTACGATTTTCTCGATCGTTACCCCGAGGAAATGGAGATGACCAAGATTATGCCTCCCTACGTATTCCGCTACGTGGGCACAGTACCGGAGGATTGGGGCATATCTGGTTTTGTACTTATTGCCGAAAGCCACATAAGCATTCACACATTCCCGGAAAAACAGTACATAAGCGTGGACATGTTCTCATGTAAGCCCTTTGACACGGACAAAGCTGTTAAAACCCTAAAGGAATATTTCTCCATCCAGAAGTGTGAAATTCATGTTCTTGACCGTGGTCAGGAGTTCCCTAATTCGCTGTCCGAATCAAAACAGGTTGTTCGTATGGACAGACTGCTTAGAACCAGGAGATGATTCACAGAAGAACCATGTTTGCAGACCTGGAAATCCCGGGGAACCTCTTTTCGGAAGGTTCCCCTTACACGTTTATGGGGCTTCCTTCGGACGCCGAGGCTTTCAAAAGCGCCCGCGTGGTAATCCTGCCCGTTCCTTATGACGGAACCACCACCTTCGTGCCGGGTACGCGAGAGGGACCCAGGGCCATTATAATGGCATCCCGGGAACTGGAGCCCTATGACGAAGAAACGGAAACCGAACCGTGGCGTCAGGGCATTTTCACCCTGCCCGAATTACCCGTTAAGATCTCATCTCCCCGTGAAATGGTCGAACGTGTTAAGCAGGCAGGGCTTTTCATATTAAAGCACGGGAAGATCCCCATAATGCTTGGCGGTGAGCACCTGATGACCTTGGGGCTCGTCTCTTCTTTAAAAGAATTCTATTCCAGCGAAAACATAACGGTTCTTCACCTGGACGCCCATGCCGATCTCAGAGAAGAATACCAGGGTAGTCCGTGGAGTAATGCCTGTGTCGCCAGAAGAATTCTGGAACTCTATCCACTGGTTTCCGTAGGGATAAGGTCTCTTACCAGGGAAGAGCACGACCTGGTGCGCAGGAAAGCCATTCCCTTCTACCCTGCAGCACAGCTTCACGAAAAACCGGCACTCTGGAATTCAATCGTGGAAAACTTATCCGACAATGTTTATATCACGATCGATCTTGACGTTTTCGATCCCTCCGTAATGCCGTCGGTGGGAACACCGGAGCCGGGCGGACTGGGGTGGTACGAAGTTACGGGTCTTCTCAAGCAGATCTGCCTCAAGCGTAACGTGCTGGGCTGTGACATTATGGAGCTAAAACCCATCCCCGGAATGGTAGCCCCTGACTTTCTGGCGGCGAAGCTGGTCTATAAGCTTTGTGCCTATTTATACCGGCGCAAAGGTGACTTAAGACCTCTGGACAAGGATCTAACAAACTGTTAATAATTGATAAGCGAAGGTGTAGTTGTTTTGCTCAGTTCACCGAAATAGCGGGGTAGAATCGTTGGACGAGGAATCGCCCAAAAACCTTGCTCGCTGGCTTAGAAAGGTCTTTCACAGGCTTGCCGGGCTCGGCGATCCGGCGGAAATCGAAAAGGAAATAGAAGAGCTCATCACTGAAGGAGAAAAGCAGGGGATCATTTCCGAAGACGAAGGGGAGATGATCCAGGGTATTTTTTCCTTCAGGGATACCACGGCGCGTGAGATAATGGTGCCCAGAACTGATGTAACGGCAGTTCCGGCGGGCACTTCTCTCGAAGAAGTGGTTAAGGTCATAGTGGAAAGTGGTCACTCAAGAATCCCCGTTTATGAAAACACCCTGGATAACATCATAGGGATAATCCACGCCAAGGATCTGCTGAGATACTGGGGTCAGACTGACACAGAAGCAAGATCCCTGGTCCGGGCGCCCTACTTCATTCCCGAGACAAAAAAAATCAGCGCCGTCCTGGCAGAACTCCGCAATAAGAAATCCCATCTGGCCATTGTGGTAGATGAGTACGGCGGTACGGCAGGTATTCTGACTCTGGAAGACATTATTGAAGAGATCATAGGCGACATAATGGATGAATACGACAGTGACGAGCACTGGATAACGGAAAACGACGACGGTTCGCTGATTGTGGATGCCCGGTTAGATGTTGAGGATCTTGAAGAATATCTGAACGTGAGCTTTCCTGAAGGCAAGTTCGAGTCCGTAGGCGGTTTGATATTCAGCCTCATAGGCAGGGTGCCTCAAAAGGGCGAAGTGATACAGTGGGGCGACCTGGAAATGGAAATCCTGGCGGCAACGGACAGGAAGGTGGAGAAGGTGTTGATCCGCCGTTCGACGGAAGGTGCATCCGACAACGCATCTCAGTCCGGTGTGGTCATTTGAGCGGGCAGAATTTGATTCGCCTTCTGGAGAGTCCCTTTCCGATTATCCTCATCGGTGGAGTTTCTTTAACCCTTGCTTTTCCTCCTTACGGCTATTCTCCTGTAGCCTGGATTGCTTTTATCCCGCTGCTCTGTGCGTCCTCCGACAGGAAAACAGGTGTTTCCAGGGCCGCAATCTTCGGGTTCGTTTTCGGCCTGAGCCACAGGCTGACCAGTATATACTGGATCCACTACGTACTTCAAAAATACGGGCATCTTCCTTTTACCCTGTCTCTCCTTTTGTGCGTAGCCCTCTGTGCTTACCTCGCCATCTACCCCGCCATCTTCGCAATTGCGGCCCGATACCTATCGTTACTCAACCTCAACTGGCTAGTACTACCGTGCACGTGGGTACTTCTGGAGTGGATTCAGGCAAAAGCCCTTACGGGATTTCCCTGGAACCTTGTTGGATACAGCCAGGGTTCCGTTCTTCAAATCGTGCAGAGCGCAGACCTGTGGGGTGTTTACGGCGTAAGCTTTGCGGTTCTTTTGATCAATGCGGTAATAGCCGAACTTCTGAAGAAACGGCGTTTTTCTTTCGTTGCGGCACTATCCGTCGCCACGGTGTGGGCCTTTATCTTCTTCTACGGTGCACACAAGATCAAAAACTATGGGGCTTCGTCCGGAACGAGCAAGTGTTTCAGAACGGCAATAGTTCAGGGCAATATCGATCAGGCGGTAAAATGGGACGCAGAGTTCAGAAGGACTACCCTGGAAAAATATCTTGCCCTGTCACGAAATGCTCTATTGCACAGCGGCAATATCGAGCTTATCGTATGGCCGGAAACGGCCATGCCGTTCTTTTTTGAGCTTGATCCGGATTTCGGCCAGGCCATAAGGCAATTCGCAAAAAAGGAGGGAGTTGCCCTGCTTTTCGGAAGTCCCGGCGTTGCATTTAAAGAAGGGGGAGAAGCCGAGGGATTTCTCAACAATGCATATCTCGTCGACAAAAGAGGTATCACCACGGGGAAGTATTCTAAAGAACATCTTGTTCCCTTCGGCGAATACGTGCCCCTGAAAAAGGTGCTCTTCTTTGTAAAAAGGCTTGTGCCTGCGGCAGGAGACTTCATCCCGGGAAAGACTTCCGGATTGCTTCAGAAGGGTGGTATTCGCATGGGCGTTCTTATATGTTACGAGGCAATCTTTCCGGAGCTGGCTCGAAAACGCACAAAAGCAGGAGCAAATGTCCTTGTAAACATCAGCAATGATGCCTGGTTCGGGTACACTTCCGCACCGTTTCAACATCTTGAAATGGCGCGATGGAGGGCGGTGGAAACCCGCCGCCCCCTTCTGAGGTCAACAAACACGGGGATCAGTGCATTCGTGGACCCTTTGGGCCGAGTTGAACAATCACTGGATCTTTTTAAAGAAGGATTTATCGATCAGACCGTATGTACAGGCGAGGAAGTCACTTTTTACGCCCGGTTCGGCGATTGGCTTGTTCTTTTATGCGCATTGACTACACTTATCTCTATGTTGTATGTCCGGCATTCAGTTAAAAAGAAAGCAAGGAGGGTAAAGCTATGAGGGTCGATGTTGCGGGAGTTAAGGCAGACCTGAGGTACCTTACCAAACGGGTAGAAAACCTGGGAGGGTATCTTTGACATTGCCGGCAAAAGAGAGCGTCTCAAGGTCATAGAGAGCCTGATGGCAAAGGAGGATTTCTGGTCCAGGCCTGAGGAGTCCAAAAATATAGTAAAGGAACGAGCAGAACTTTCGGATGTCGTCCAGAGGTGGGAAGGTATTAAGAGAGAAGTGGAGGAGTGCGAAATTCTGCTGGATCTGGCCGTTGAAGAAGAAGACGAACAGACACTTCAGGAAATAGCCGATAAGGCAGTCAAGCTGAAAAAGGAGCTCCGTAGCCTTGAGCTGGAAAGGCTCCTTGACGGCGAAAACGACGGGCGAAATGCCATTGTGAGCATTCACGCCGGTGCAGGCGGTACGGAAGCTCAGGACTGGGCGGAAATGCTCCTGAGGATGTACACCCGCTGGTGCGAGCGCAAAGGCTATAAGGTCGAAATAGTGGACATGCTTGACGGAGAAGAGGCGGGCATAAAGAACGTAACCTTCACGGTTTCGGGTAAGTATGCATACGGCTTCCTGAAGGCAGAGTCGGGAATTCATCGTCTGGTTCGGATTTCGCCCTTCGATGCGAGTGGACGACGACACACTTCCTTTGCGGCAGTTTTCGTTTATCCCGAGATAGACGACGAAATAGTCATCGACATTAAGCCTTCCGACCTGAGGATAGATACCTTCAGGGCCAGCGGTGCAGGAGGTCAGCATGTAAACAAAACCAGCTCGGCCGTCCGAATTACACATCTCCCCACGGGAATTGTTGTAACCTGTCAAAACGAAAAGTCTCAGCACAGAAACCGGGAAATTGCCATGCGGATCCTCAGGGCCCGGCTGTATGAGCTGGAACGAAAGAAGCAGCAGGAAAAACTCCAGGAGATTCACGACAACCTGGATGAGATCGCCTGGGGTAACCAGATCCGCTCCTACGTCCTCCAGCCTTACAGGCTGGTCAAGGATCACAGGACAAACATAGAGCGTGGCGACGTTGACAACGTACTGGACGGAGATATCGATCAGTTTATTGAAGCTTATCTTTTGCAACAACTCCAGCAAAAGGAACAGCAGGCCGTTGCCTCGCAATAGCCCTAACACTTAGTGGAGACGGACGATGAAAAAGTTCTTTGAGGCTTCGAGCGTAACCGTTGTTGGCGTATCCAATTCTCCTACAAATCTGGGAAGGGCCATCGTCTATAACATGCTTCGCTACCAGTTTCCCGGAGTTATGTATCTTGTAGGCCCCAGGGGCGGAAGCTTTATGGGCTTCAGGATCTACAGGTCCGTTATGGAAACGCCGGAACCCACAGATCTGGCAGTTCTCTTAATACCTGCACGGGCAGTCCCCGACGTGCTCGTCCAGTGCGGCGAAAAAGGCATAAAGCGGGTGGTGGTGGAGTCCGGCGGCTTCAGCGAACTCGGCGACGAAAGACGAGAACTCGAAGATAAAATCAGGGATATACTCAGGCGTTACGGGATGAGGCTGATCGGACCAAACTGTATCGGTATCATTAACCGATGGACAGGACTGGCGGTTCCCTTTATGCCCATAGAACCGGAGGCTCCGCCGGGACACATCGGGATCATTTCTCAGAGCGGTGGTGTGGGCGGAAGCATTCTAAACAGCCTGGGTGCCGAGAACCTGGGCTACAGCCTTTTTGCCTCCATCGGAAACAAACTCAACACCGACGAATGCGACATCCTGGAGCACTACCTTTCCGACGATAGAACCCGTGTGATCTTCTGCTATCTTGAGGGAATCAACGACGGTCGTCGCCTTATGGAGCTTGCATCGACACACGACAAGCCCGTGATCCTCTTCAAATCGAATTGCAATGAGGCATCGAGGAACATTGCCCGATCACACTCGGCATCCCTTGCCGCCGATGATTCCGTCGTAAGCGCTGCCTGCAGGCAGGCCGGTATCATACGAGTAGAAAGCCAGCAGGAAGCCATCGAAGCTTTAAAAGGATTTTCCCTGCCTCCTGTAAAGGGCAATCGACTGGCGGTTATCTCACGATCGGGAGGTCATGCGGTCATAGCCGCCGATGCAGCGGGAGAATTCGGTTTTGAGCTTCCCCCTTTTCCTGACAAGCTGATCAGGGCCGTTGAAGAGAAATCCAGGGCCGGCGTAATCAGGTTTCAAAACCCCCTTGATCTGGGTGACGTCTTTGACTTCGATCTCTATTTGAACCTGGCCCGTGAGTCGGCTGGAAACCCGGATTTCGACTGTCTTCTTTTCGTTCATCATTATCAGGGCCTCTTTGACAGAGAATCTTCACGAAAATTAATCGAGGCCATACCTCAGGTTGTTTCCGAAACCGGAAAACCCATAGCCCTCTGCGTGTTCACCCCCTACAGAGAGCTTTTGCACAATAAGCAAAGCGTAAAGTTCCCCATATTCACGGATCCTCGAGAAGCCGTTAAGGTGCTGGCCCTGTCCAGAGACTTTTACACTCTTCGTCCCGAGGCCCTTGGATCCGCCGTATCCGCGGTGGAATTTTCAGAAGAGGCACGGCTGATCCTGCAGGGATCACCCGCAGGTGTGATGCATCCCTTCGATGCCGGGACATTTCTGAAGGCCTGCGGTTTGCCTCTGGTGCCCTGGAAGAAAGCCACAGACGAAGAGGAAGCGGCAGAAAAAGCCGGAGAAATCGGCTTTCCCGTCGTCCTCAAAACGGCAAACCCCGCAATTGTGCACAAGACGGATGCAGGCGGTGTTTTTCTCGGTATTGAAAGCGAGAAGGACCTGCGAAAGGCCTACGGTGAACTTTCCAGACTGGGTCCGGAGGTAATCGTTCAAAAAATGGTCCCCTCTCAGGGCGTCGAATGGATCGTTGGCGGGAAAAAGGATCCCAATTTCGGGCCTGTTATAATAACCGGTTCCGGAGGGATTATCGTGGAGGTCTTTAAGGACGTAAGCATGCGGGTAGCTCCGGTCGGCAAGGAAGAAGCCGAACGAATGATACTCGAAACAAAAGGAGCTTCTCTCTTGCGCGAGTTCCGCGGCCGAAGGGCGATGAACATAGATGCTCTGACCGACCTGGTGGTTAGAACCTCACAGATTCTTTATGCTTTTCCCCGTATAGCAGAGCTGGACCTCAACCCCGTAATGGTAACCCCCGAAGGCATTTCCGTGCTGGACTGGCGAATATTCCTTGCCGAATAATCCTTCCCGGAGGTAAAGGTCTATGAAGTTTGCTCTGAGCACCAAGAGCTTCAGGCAGTTTTCGCTGGAGCAGTCCATACAGTCCATTGCAAAAGCCGGATTCAAAAACCTGGACATCCTGGCACAGAAGCCTCACATTAATCCAGGGGACTTTACGGCGGCTTACGCCGCACAAATTCAGCGAGCCCTTCAGGATAACAAACTTACCGTGGTCGCCCTGGATGCCTATGGTCCGCCGGACTTCAACCCTTCGTGGCTTGCTGAGGACTGGAAAGAACGGGAAGAACGCATCCGCTACACCTTAGACTGTGCAAGGATAGCGGCGGCTCTCGGTATAAAATACGTCACCATCCCCGCCGGAAGCCCCATTCCCGAGTCAATGGACTACAACGAGGCGTGGCGGTTGTTCGTTGCAAACATGTTCCGCGTGCTTTCCACCGTAGGACGTCTGGGCATAACCATACTTTTACGACCTTCGCCTGACATTCTGATATCCACGGCAGATCAGGCAATAGCCTTTCTGCGCGAGCTGGAGTTTCCGGAAAATCTGAAAATCGCCTTCGATCCTGCTCACGCCCGCTGTGCCGGAGAAGACCCCTGCAGCACAATTCAGGCAATCCTTCCGCAGACGGCCTGTATTTACCTGAGCGACGTCGTCTGCTCAGAAAGCCACTCTCACGTTCCCATAGGAGAAGGGGAACTGGACGTAAAAGCCTTTCTTAACTGTCTTATGGAAGCTTCCTTTGACGGCTACATCATCATCGACCCTGCTTCAGCAGAACAGCCGTCTCAGGAAAGTCTGGAGTCCCTGAATAAGTGGTTAAAAGAAAACGACTTTTTCTAAGGGGTGAACAGATTGCCCCGGGAGTGTTTCAAAGACACCTCGTCCCAGAGTGCTTTCGTTCTGAAAACAGGCAGAGCAGGCAGGGGATAGCGGTACAACCTGCCTTCACTGTAAGCAACACCTGCCCGAATTGTGCAGAAAAGGTCGAAGAAAATCAGCCCCCAAACACCGGGGAAGGCCACGACCGGGGGTGCCATGAAGGCCGTTGCAAGGCAGATAGCAGTAATGGAAGTCTGAAAGCTAAGGGCAAGCCTCCCTGCAAGGTCAATGTAAGGCGACTTTTTGCGTTTTACCAGCCAGACACCCAGCGGCGCAACAATCTGTCCAAAGGGAATCCAGACGTCCAGAAAAGGAAGCCACCAAACCACTCCCAGCAGGGCACTGAAGTGGCAAAGCGACGCCCAGAGCCCTATTTCTTCTATTGCCTTTTTGTCACCCTCTTTCCTTACCAAACCATACCCTTAATTTAATTTCAGGCTCCGGAAAAATCCCTTTTTAAGAACTCGCAAAGACACAGTTTACCTGTTTTCTTCTTTCTTTTCATCTTTTTCCAGATCTTTCACCGTGTTATCGAGCTTATCTACGATGTCTCCCAGCAACGAGGCCTTAACCTCCACTGCCTTCTCTACCTTCTCTCCTTTCACAACCCATAAGGTCACAACTCTTTCGGGAGACTCTTTTTCCTCTTCTTCTGCCGGAAGTTCATTCCAGATCCACCGTGCCAGCTCTTCTTTATCCGTATCAAAGAAAGTGAGGCCATAAAGGGGCTCGGCAGGAAGTGAAGGCACCGGTTTCAGCTCTTTTTCGTATTCCAGATCTTCAAGATCCCAGAACACAGACCTTATCCGCCAGCCTTCTTCAAGTTCTTCAGATTTCCCCCCGTTAACCGAGACTTTCCATTTATCGTCCTCCGCACGGGTGATCTCAACGGATCGCTCTTTCTTCTTCCACACCAGGCGGCCCACCGATTCTTCCTGCCAGGTAAAAAGGGATCTGTCTTCCAGGTCATGAAGAGTTTTTGGAAGTTCGCCCAGTACATCCCTATCGGTGTTCACAATTGAACCAAGATCTGAACTGTATGCAACAAGCTCGGTATTCGATCCTTCCTCCGGCTCCGCAAAAGCAATACGGATCTTTTTGCCACCCTGAAGGAGGACATCAACCTTCACCTCGGGCTTATCGAGCCCGTACTTCGAAAGTAAAGAACCCTCACCGTCTTCACCACCGGTCAATTCGTCCAGAAACTTACGTGCCCTCAACCATCTTATCTGGTCAATAACATTTTCTACCTTGCTGCTTTTGATCTTTACATCCGGCTCCTGCGGCGAAAACCACTTATCGGATTCCTTTTTTACTTCCACCGACCCACCATCGGCCCAGGAAACTGTAATTGCTTCGACATCATCATTTTGAAAAACCGCCAGCTCCTTTCGTCTGAGGTCATAAACATCCTTGTTAAGAATATTCCAGCGGCTCGCACTCATAAGGAAAACTCTTTTGGATTCTCCAACACGGGCATAATAGTGGGTTTCGGCTGGATTTTTGATCCCCACGCTCAGAACATGCTTCCCCTCTGAATCGACCGCTTCAATTACCAGGTTCGGCCTGTCCAGGCCGTATTGCCCCGCTTCTCCGCCTTTCACATCAATCCAGCGGTCGGCTTCAAGATCGGCCATGACATTTAAAAGACCTTTAACGGAAGCATCGTCTGCCGCCGCCTGAAGGGGCTCCCTTATAACCCAGCCTTTCTCCTCCTTTACGAGTTTAACGGTCTTTCCGTCACTTCTTACAACACGCACCTCGGAGATCTTATCGGGCGAAAAATCGAAAACCTTCCTGGCCTGGAGTTCGGCTTTCTCCTTTTCCTTTCTTTTGTAAACATCCACGTAGTAGTAAAAACCTGCCAGAATCAAAAGAATAAGGCCATAAACAGCAAGGCTTTTCCACTTCATCTCTGGGCCCTCCTGACCCGATAAACCCCAAAGCCTAAGACAATCACAAAAAGAGGTATCAAAACCATACTGACCCACATGACAAGCTTCATCTGAGGTCCCGTCAACACAAGAGGTTGCCCTTCTTTCTTCCGAGGTTCAATGGTTATGAGGGTTTCCTCTTCTGCAAGATAATGCACGGCATTGAGGAAAAAGTCTCCGTTTCCGGAAAGCCCAAAGTGAGTGTTATCCACAAAGTCGGAATCGCCTATAACAAGCAAATAGCCCTTTTTCTCCTCTCCCTTTTCTGTCCTATCCTTTTCGTTTTCTTTTTCACCGGTACTTTCCGACATTTTCTCCACATCAACTCTCGCAATTACCGCAATGGGCACCGGACCCATAAGATCTTCTCCCTCGTCATAGCTGGCCTGTCCCTGACGCAACATCTCCTGATTGGTCTCCGCCCAGGCTCCCTCCGACGTTCTGGCGAGGGTTGTCAGGGAAACATAATCTGGATGGTCTGAAGCTTCTCTCACAGATCTTGCTTCGGCATAAAAAGTCGCAACATTGAAATCTTTTGTGATGGGGTGGAAACCGTACTGGGTAACAACGGGAAGCAGATAACTACCACCAAAAACGCGACTTAATTTATCGATGATAACATCATCTTGCAGCTCAATTCCGTACTCACCGAGCCACTCCTTCAGCCCTGCATCCTGATAGGGATCAAGCATTACCACCAGCTTTCCGCCTCTTCTGACATAAGCATCCAGTCTTTTTATTTCTTCGGGGAAGAGTTCCTTCTTCGGACCGGGCACAACAACAACCGCGGCATCATCGGGCACCGCATCCATAGACATTAAATTCAGAGTTGAAACCTCGTAATTTTCTTTCTCCAGCGAAGATCTGACCGTAGAATACCCGACCTTACCGAACTCATCTATGGAATGCTCTCCATGGCCTATTAGAAAGTAGATCTTTTTCTTCTCGTTACGGCTCAATTTCAGAAGAGCATTTGTGATAGACTCCTCGGTAGCACTCTGCACGGTCTCCTTCTTACCGTAACCCTCCAGCACCAAAGTTCCGTAAGTTCGTATCTCGTATTTCTTGGCCATTTCAGGACTTCTGTCCGGATCTATGAACTCATAGGATATTTTTGAATTATAATACCGATAGGTCTCAAGTAGATCCTGAGCCTCTTCGCGGCCCTGATCCGTGGCATAAAAGGCAAGGATGTGAACGGGTTCCGTAATAGAAGCTACCACCTTTTTCGACTGCTCCGTAAGGGTGTGCACCCTGGCTTCGGTTAGGTCCCACCGAAAGAAATGTCTCTCAGAAATAAGGGCTATGAAAACCACTATTCCCAGAAAGAGAAGAGTCGATAATAATGCCTGGGATCCGTAAGTCACGCTCCTGCTACGCTTTAATCCCCGTCGCATCGTCAACCTCCGCTTAAGAGAGGGTGGCTACCCGTTCCAGCGATAAGAATCGATCCTGCGGCGCGTAAGAAAAAGGAATACCACCGTAAACAATACATAATAGACGATGTGCCGCGTATCTATTAATCCCTTCGTAAAGGGATCTAGATGTTCTGTTATGGACAGGTATTCAAAAAGATTGCGGACAAAAGTGCTCTGGGCAATCGACCTCATCCAGGAAATAATCCAGAACCCCAAAAGGGCTCCGAAAGAAATAGTAGCCGCTATGATCTGGTTCTGGGTAAGAGAAGAGGTAAAAATACCCAGAGAAAGGAATGCCGCTCCCATTAAAATCAAACCACCGTATCCTCCCAATATTACAAGCCAGTTGGGATCGGTGAGGTAATCAAGGATAAGCATACAGGGTAGTGTTCCCAGAAGCAGGATTAGGTACACGGTTAAGACGGCACAGAACTTCGCCCAAACCGTTGCTGCATCCGATATGGGGTAAGTAAGCAGAAGCTCCAGAGTTCCGCTTTTTCTTTCCTCGGCAAAAAGCCTCATCGTGAGAAGTGGGGAAAGAAGCAAAAAGACTATGCTGAGATCCAGAAAAAAGGGCCTTGTCACCATGTTGGTAATGTTAAGCTCCCGCGCCATGAAAGGATTTTGAGAAGCCTGAAAGCTTACAAGGCTGTAGTAGGCCATACCGCTGTAGAAAAAGTATCCCGCCAGCAAAAAAAACACCACGGCCACGACGTAAATTATCGGAGAAAACATAAAGGAATAAAGCTCCTTCCTATAAACTGCCCAGAACCCCTTCATCGGCATACCCCCTTTATGCCACCGAAGCTTCCTGCAGATCCTTCTCCTCGGTAACCAGTTGCATAAACACTTCCTCAAGACTGAGATCCACGGACTTCAGCTCCAGAAGCCCATATCCGTTCTCAACCAGAACCCTTGCAACGGCAGGCCTCACCTCTCTGCTTTGATCCGTTTCAATTATCCATCGGGCAGGATTACCATCTTCCGAAACAATCCTAGTTATTCCATCGATTTCGGAAAAAAGTCTCTGGAGATCTGCCAACTCGGCAGGTCTATCCAGAGAGACCTTCACCTGTTTCGTGGTCTGCAACTTCTGCGTGAGTTGTTCGGGTGTATCGGTGGCCACGATTCTTCCCTTGTTTATTATCACGACCCGCTGGCAGGTCTGGGCAACTTCGGGCAATATGTGGCTGCTTAAGAATACAGTGTGCTCTCCTGCAAGGGACTTAATGAGATTCCTCATTTCAACGATCTGCGCAGGATCCAGTCCGATTGTGGGTTCATCCAGAATAATTACCGGAGGATTCCCTATAAGAGCCTGGGCAAGCCCGACTCTCTGGCGATAACCCTTTGAAAGATTGCCGATAATTCGATGTGCCACGGGCTTCAAACCGCATACATCAACCACCCGATCCACCTCTTTCTTTATGTGGCGAGCAGGAATACCCTTGGATGATGCACTGAACTGAAGAAAACGGCGCACCGTCATCTCGGTGTAGAGAGGAACAGTTTCCGGAAGGTATCCTATGCGCTTCCTCACTTCCAGAGAATGTTCAAAGCAATCCAGACCGTCTATCCTGGCTACTCCCGCAGAAGGGGGCATGTAACAGGTGAGAATTTTTATGGTTGTGGATTTTCCTGCCCCGTTAGGGCCGAGAAACCCGACAATCTCGCCTTTCTCAACCTGAAAGGAAACATCCTGTATGGCCGGAATGGCACCGTAATACTTCGTCAACCCTCTGACATCGATCATACCATCACCTCGTTAATACAGAACTTCCCGAGGTTACCCGTTTCGTTCCAAGAGACGATCCACACCCGCTACATCTGTATTCATAAAGCTCTCCATCGGGCAAGAACAGTAACAGCCGTTCTCTTACGGGCATGAGACGGCGACATTTCGAACAATATAGCTCCGTTGCCCGAAAGTCATCATACTGCTTTTCCTGAAAGGAATTAGGCCCTCTGATCATAGCTGGCCTTAGAAGGCAAAGGCCGTTTTTCCGGAATTGTCGTCACCGCCCGATTTCTTTTCCTTCTTCTTTTTCTTCCACCATCCCCAGCCAGAGCCCTTTTCCTTTGTTTCTTTTTCTATCTTCAAAAACTCTTCTAAAAGCTCCCTTTGACGCCTGTTGATTTTTTTTGGAATATATACGTCAATCTCAACGACGAGATCCCCTCTCAGACCAGTCTTAAGAGATCGAACGCCCCTTCCGGGAATCCTCAAGGTGGTTCCGGGTTGAGTGCCGGGTTCAATACGCAGGGTTTCCGTTCCCTCTAGCGTGGGGATCTCTATGTCGGCGCCAAGCACGGCTTCGGCAAAATGAACCGGAACCCTGACAAAAAGTGTCGTGCCGTCTCGTTCGAACACATCATGAGGCCGGACACGAATCTGAACATAGAGATCACCGGGAGAACCTCCGCGGACCCCGCACTCACCTTCTCCTCGGAGTCTCAAACGGGTTCCCGTATCCACTCCCGCCGGAATTTTAACATTAACCCTTTTTTTCCCGGCAACCCGCCCCTGACCTCCGCAGGCTCTGCAGGGGCTCTCGAGAATATGCCCCACCCCACCGCATCTGGAGCAGGTCGTACTTATCCTGAAAAAACCCTGATGCTGGAAAACCTGGCCGTAGCCGTGACAGGCAGGACAGGTGATCTCGCGGCTACCCGGACTTGCCCCGCTACCTCCACAGCTTTCGCAGCGCACATAGGTTTCAATTTCCAGCTCCTTATCGGCTCCGAGAACGGCCTCTTCAAAGGTCAGCTCCATCGTGTAAAGAAGATCACTTCCCGGCTGAGAAGCAGATCGCTGGCGAGGTCTTCCGCCAAACCCCATTCCGAAAAATTCTTCGAAGATATCACTAAAAGCGGAAAAAATATCGTGATGGGTTCTGAAGCCCTGATAACCACTTCCTTTAAGCCCGTCATGACCGTAAAGATCGTAAATCCGCCTTTTCTCCGGGTCTCTCAGAACTTCATAAGCCTCTGCCGCCTCTTTAAATTTCTCTTCCGCTTCCTTATCGCCGGGATTTCTGTCGGGATGATACTGGAAGGCAAGTTTTCGGTAGGCTTTTTTTATTTCTTCCTGGGTTGCATTTCGAGAAACGCCCAGGATTTCATAATAATCCCTTTTCATAAGGCCATATCCTCATACTCCCTTACATCTTCCCCGTAGCTAAAGACAAACAACCCCCCTTCCCCGTTAAGCATGATGTTTGGGCCTGTCAAGATCGTCAGCCTCACCCACGACCTCTCCCGTTAGAAGAAGCAACCGGGCCACCTCTTCTTCCGCCCCGGCTTTTCTGTATGCCTCAGCAGCAAAAGCAAACTTCCCCAGAGCCTCCGCCCTTTTTCCCAGCTTAAGCCATTCTTCCGTCGAGAGATCTCTTTTAAGGCCGCCCAATGCCTGCTTGACCAGAAAAACATCTCCTTCGTCCAGAGCCCCCGTCAGGATTCTTTCGATAGCCGCCGTATCCCCTGCTTTTTTATAAAATTCCAGGGCATCATGTATGTAACCCGCTTCCATACACGATGATGCCCACTCAAGAAGCCGGTCTCTATCGGCATCGGGCTCATTCAGCAGATCCCTTTTGGCCAGATAATCTCGAAATTTCGGTTTGGCCATTTAAGCCCGCCTCTCTTTACTCCTCCTCGGCATCATCCACGATACCATCACCTTCGCCTTTGTCTCTTACGGCTCCAAGGGCCGCAACGCTTTCAAACTCCTGCTGGATCTCAGCCTGCTTCTCCCGGGCCGCTTTTACTTCTTCCGCTCTAGCTCCGGGAATAAGCTCAAGAGACTCTTTCTCCAGAAGGTCGATATTCTCCAGGGTAACCTTTCCGGCAGCTATTTCTCTTAGAGCCAGCACTATTTCTTTATTTTTGGGAGCATGCACCAGCGGTTTTGCACCGCGCCGTAGCTGAAGAACTCTTCTTACGGCAAGATGTATAAGAGCAAAGCGACTGTCAATCTGCCTCATGCAATCTTCTATCGTAACCCGTGCCATCTTTTCCCCTCACAGAAAAATACGCCGTAACCTCCTTCAGATTACGGCGCAGTCATCCACAGACAAAGCCCGATCCGTTCAACAAAAAGAGGTGGTGCCGGAGGAGAGACTCGAACTCTCACGGGCACGAGGCCCACTGGATTTTGAGTCCAGCGCGTCTACCAGTTTCACCACTCCGGCACCTTCTGCCTTTTAAATTATGACCACTACTTCCTTTTTCTGTCAAGACGCTTTTCTTGCCGCCGCAGTTCCCGAAACCGGCTTCCTGAGGGCCCATTCTTCGTAAACTATCAACAGAGGGCTTGCCACAAAAATTGAAGAATAGGTACCGACAATCACTCCTATCATCAAAGCAAAGGCAAAATCTCTTATCACCGTTCCACCCAAAGCGAAAAGAGCAACTATAACCACGAGGGTCGTTCCGGAAGTGAGAATTGTCCGGCTCAGGGTCTGATTTATACTTCTGTTCACCAGCTCTTTGAAATCCACCACCCGTTCTTTCCGCAGATTTTCTCTAATGCGGTCGAAGACTATTATAGTATCGTTTAGAGAATATCCCACTATGGTAAGAAGAGCGGCAACTATTTGCAGAGTGAATTCCTTGTTAAATATTGCGAAAATCCCCACCGTGATCAGAACGTCGTGAATTAGAGCCAGAATGGCCGCCAGAGCATAGGGCAACCGAAAGATCCAGAATAAAAGGAGAGTCAATATCAGGGCGCCTATCGTTAGATAGGTGTAATTCAACCCGACGGCTTCAAGAAGCTTGAGCACCACAAGGAGTGCTGCAGCAATGCCACCGCTCACGAGCCATTTGAACTCAAAACGCCCGGATATGTAGATGGCTATAAAGAGAAGGGAATAGTAAATGGCCAGCAAGGCCTTGTGACGCAAATCTTCACCGACTTTGGGCCCTACCGTTTCAACCCTCCGAATTTCTACCTTGCCAGCCCCAAAGGCACCTTCGAGCTTTTCTTTTACCTGACGAGCAAAACGGTTCACCCCGTCGCCGGATACCCCGGTTCTTATGAGAAACTCGTTATCGCCCGGCAATCCCACCTGCTGAATAGCACTGCCTCCAACCCCAAGGGGTTTTAGCGCCTCTCTAATTTGACTCACTTCGACGGGTTCCGAAAACTTGACCTGTACGATTGTCCCCCCGGCAAAATCTATCCCCATGTTGAGGCCACCCCTAATCACCATGGCCGAAAGACCCGTAACGATAAGCACGATAGATAGAACAAAAGCAATATTTCGTCTTCCCACGAAATCCAGATTTATATCCGGCCTTATGAACTCCATAATCTGCTATCTCCCCTGGCTATATGCTCAGCACGGCGGCACGACGGGTGCCAAGCAGGTAGTCAAAAACAATTCTGGTGAATATTATCGCCGTGAACATACTGGCAACTATTCCCATGGAAAGCGTAACGGCAAATCCCCTTACGGGACCCGTTCCGAACTGAAAGAGCACTACTGCGGCAATGAGTGTGGTGATGTTCGCATCTAGGATGGTCAGTGTTGCCCGGGAATAGCCGGTGCTTACGGCAGCCTTGGGGGTTTTACCCAACCTCAATTCTTCTCTAATTCTTTCAAAAATAAGCACATTCGCATCAACGGCCATGCCTATGGTCAGGATTATGCCGGCAATGCCGGGAAGGGTTAGCGTGGCCTGAAAAGCGGCAAGCCCCGCCATTATAAGCAGTATATTAAGACAGAGAGAAATGTCTGCAATCAACCCCGAAAGTTTATAGTAAAGGGGCATAAAAAGAAGCACAACGGCACCGCCTACCAGCATTGCTATAAGGCCCATTCTGATGGAGTCTCTACCGAGAGAAGGCCCCACGGTTCTTTCTTCTAAAATCTTAACCGGGGCCGGAAGTGCCCCTGCTCTCAGAACAATCGCCAGATCTCTGGCCTCTTCCATGGTAAAAGAGCCGGTTATGCTGGCATGGCCGCCGGAAATTTTTTCCTGAATCACCGGAGCCGAATAAACCACCCCGTCAAGCACAATAGCCAGCCGCTCTTTAACGTGCTCTCCCGTTATGCGCTCAAATATCCGGGCCCCCTGAGGATCGAACTCAAGGGCCACATAGGGTCGGTTAAACTGAGGATCAATCCTTACACGGGCATCGGTGATGTATTCACCTGTAAGAAGAGTTCGATCCCTGAGAACAATCGTGGTCTGGTAAGTCCTTTTGGTATTGGGATCGAATCTCTTCATGGGATAAACCCTGGAACCGGGAGGCAGTTTTCCACTTCGGATTTCTTCGGGCGTAACCCTCTCATCCACCAGCTTAAACTCAAGCCTTGCCGTTTTTCCTATAATGTTCAGGGCCCGTTCTGGGTCCTTAACTCCGGGAAGCTGAACGAGAATCCGATCCTCGCCCTGCGGTCTTATGTCAGGCTCGGTTACACCAAACTGATCAATTCTGTTGCGGATTGTCTCAAGAGCCTGACGAGCGGCTAGCTTCTTTATGTGATCGACTTCTTTACCGTCCAGAGCGAGATACAGAACCACCTGATCGTCTATCGTTTCTCGCTTCTGCTCAAGCAAGGTCGGAAAGCGATTGTTAAGGACCTCGGCCACCTTATCCTGTGGAGCATCGGCCGGAAGTTTCAATACCAGCCCTTCAAGACCACTCCTGGAAATCTCAAAGAAGGGAATACCTTCCTCACGAAAAGCATCCTTCACATCTTCCGCCATTCTATCCACGGTGCTTTTTACGGCTTCATCGGTCTGGACTTCAAGGATCAGATGCATTCCTCCCTGCAAATCAAGACCCAGATGAAGCTTCTCTCTGGGAAGGAAACCCTTCCACCAGGACGGAAGAGACGGACTTATAGAAGGTATCAAGTAAACGACTGAGATAAGAACGACTACCAGAACGAGCAAAAAGCGCCACTTAAGGCTTTTCAACTTCGTGCCTCCTCGATAACCCAAATTTTACTCTTTATCTTTCCCCGGCGAAACAACCCCTACAATATACCCTCTCTGAACCTTAACCCTGACCCCATCGGCAATCTCAAGGGTAACCACCGAATCGGTAAGCCCGGTTATGGTTCCGTGCAAACCACCCTGGGTTATAACATGATCACCTTTTTTCAGGTTTGCCAGCATTTGACGATGCTCTTTCTGTCTTTTCTGCTGAGGTCTTATCAAAAGAAAATAAAAAATAAGAATCATCAAAATAAGGGGTACAAACGCAGCCAGCCCACCACCTGCTCCCTGAGCAGCATTCTGTCCCGTCGTTCCCATAGCGTAAGCAATGCCGATCAAACCCATACGGTTTCCTCCTTGATGCTAACAATTACAGAATTCTTACCAACTTAAAACTCATGTCTGCGGCCGGCGCCGAGTGCGTGATAGCTCCGGAGCTTATAAAATCAACCCCCGTCTCAGCTACCTGACGCACGTTATGGAGGCCTATCCCTCCCGAGGCCTCACAAAGTACCCGTCCACGACACATAGCAACGGCTTCCTTTAGTTCAGGAAGCGTAAAGTTGTCCAGTAAAACCATGTCCACACCCGCAGCTAAAGCTGCCTCAAGCTGATCGAGACTTTCAACCTCCACCTCTATCTTTAGCAGGTGATGGACGCTTTCCCTCACCCGCCGGACCGCTTCACCGATGGACCCCGCGGCGATTATATGATTGTCCTTGATGAGAACCCCGTCAAAAAGGCCGAATCTGTGATTCTGGCCTCCACCGTGACGGACGGCATTCTTTTCAAGCCTGCGCCAGAGCGGCGTTGTTTTACGAGTATCCAGAAGCCTGCAACCGGTACCTTCAAGGAGAGTAACCATTTTTCTCGTCATAGTTGCAATCCCACACAGCCTCTGAAGCAAGTTCAGCATGACCCTTTCAGCCTGAAGCAGTGTGCGGACTTTACCACGAAACCGAAAGATCACATCACCGCCCCGAACAACATCACCATCTCTAAAAAAACTCTCAATTTCGACACCCTGATCTCCAAGGCAGTAAAAAACCCCACGAGGAATATCCCTCCCGGAAAGAACGAGCTCCTCCCTGGCAACGATCTCCCCTATGCCGACATCTTCACTTCCGACAACGGCCAGGGTGGTCACATCCCCGGGACCTATATCTTCGTACAATGCCGCTTTCAGAAGTTCCTCCAGCACCGGAAACATTTTCAGCTACTCCGGCTATTACCCGCAAAACGGGCGATTCTGTCATAGTGATCCTTCAGTTTCTTGATCTTTTCGCCGAGCCTGACCGATTTTTCCCGCTCTTTTTCTACCACGTCCTGAGGAGCCTTTTTTAGAAAGTCTTCGTTGTGAAGCTTCCGGGTAGTCAGGAACAACTCCTTTTCCACCTTCTGAATTTCCTTTTCAAGCCGCTGTAATTCGGCATTAAAGTCAAGCAGATCCTTAAGAAGAACATAAACCTCCACGGAACCTGCCACCGCGCCGGCGGCCACATCCGGTTTATCGCCCGACATGTCCCGTATATCCAGACGGTTTACCCGGGCAAGGTCGTGGATTAGATAGCCGTAATCTTCGAGCAACGACCTATCGGCATCATCCTTACAACGGCAAACCACATCAACCCTTGCCCCCGGCTGTATGTTCATCTCACCCCGAATGTTGCGTATCCCGGAGATAACTTCCTGAAGAAGCCCCATCCTGGCCTCGGCTTCGGGATCTTTCAAAGAGGGATTCAAATCCGGAAATGACGCCTTCATTATGCTTCCGTCGGTTTGAGGAAGCTTCTGCCAGATTTCTTCCGTAACAAAAGGCATGATAGGATGAAGCATGATCAGGACCTTTTCCAGCACCCTGGCGGAAACGGCCTGGGCAATTGCTCTTTTTTCCTTGTCCTCTCCGTAAATGTCGGCTTTTATCATTTCCAGGTACCAGTCGCAGTATTCATGCCATACGAACTGATAAAGCGTCTGAGCATGCTCGTTGAATTGATAGTTCTCCAGTGCTCTTTCAACATCTTCGATGACACCCTGAAGTCGGCTCAGAATCCAGCGATGGACGAGACTATCAGGTTTCCCGGATATGTCCGGAATTTCCGCATCGGGATCGAGATTCATGAGGACAAGTCGTGAGGCATTCCAGATTTTGTTAACAAAGTGACGATATCCTTCTATTCGCTGCTCCGAAAGGCGTATGTCCCGCCCCTGGACGGCAAAAGCTGCGAGGGTAAATCTGAAAGCATCGGTCCCGTAGCGCTCCATCATCACCAGAGGATCGATAACGTTACCTCTGGATTTGCTCATCTTCTGGCCCTGTTCATCTCTTACCAGAGCATGGACGTAAACATCGTAGAAGGGAACGTCTCCCATAAAGTGGAGACCCATCATCATCATGCGGGCTACCCAGAAAAAGAGAATGTCAAAACCGGTAACCAGAACCGAAGTGGGATAGAAGCGGGCAAGCTCCGGCGTTTGCTCAGGCCATCCCATCGTTGAGAAGGGCCAGAGGGCCGAACTGAACCATGTATCAAGAACATCGGGATCCTGGGTAATATCGGCACTTCCGCATCCACCGCATCTTTCGGGATCCTCTTCTGAAACCGTTATGAAGTCGCAATCCCGACAATACCATGCAGGGATCCGATGTCCCCACCAGATCTGCCGGCTGATGCACCAGTCCTCAATGTTTTCGAGCCACACGAAATAGTCTCTGGTCCACTTTTCGGGTATGATTCTCGTGCGCCCTTTTCTAACCGCCTCTATTGCCCGTTCGGCCAGGGGTTTGGTTTTTACAAACCATTGAAGAGAAACCAGAGGCTCTATGACGCTCTTGCATCTATAACAGTGCCCAACGCGGTGTTGAATATCCTCTATTTTCTCCAGAAGCCCCTGAGCCTTAAGGTCATCAACAACCTTCCTGCGACACTCATATCTGTCCACCCCGGCATAGGCAGAACCGGCCAGTTCGGTCATCCGACCGTCGGGCCCGATAACCTCAACGAAATCAAGCCCGTGCTTCCTGCCGAGCTCGAAGTCGTTAAAGTCATGAGCGGGAGTTACTTTAAGAGCCCCCGTGCCCAGCTCCATGTCTACGTAAGAATCGGCTATGATGGGTATCCTTCGTCCGACCAGGGGCAGCACGCAATGTTTTCCCACGAGATGCCGGTATCTGTCGTCTTCGGGATGCACGGCAACGGCGGTATCGCCCAGCATGGTCTCAGGCCGGGTTGTAGCCACCACAACATGGCCGGATCCGTCTTCCAGCGGATAGCGAATATAGTAAAAGGCTCCTTCTACCTCTTCCCCTTCCACTTCAATGTTGGCCAGAGCAGTGTTACAACGAGGGCACCAGTTTATCATTCGCTTTCCGCGATATATGAGTCCTTCTCTGTAAAGCCGGACAAAAACAAGCCTCACGGCCCTTGAGAGGCCCTCGTCCATTGTGAAGCGCTGACGCTGCCAGTCACAGGAAGCACCGAGCCGCTTGAGCTGGTTGATGATAATATTTCCGTACTTTTCCTTCCACTGCCACACCCGTTCTATAAATGCTTCTCTGCCTATGTCGTGACGGGTTTTCCCTTCTTTGGCGAGTTCTCGCTCCACAACATTCTGGGTTGCTATACCGGCGTGGTCGGTACCCGGTACCCAGAGAACCTCATACCCTTTAAGGCGTTTGTAACGACAGAGAATATCCTGAAGGGTGTTGTTCAGTGCGTGCCCCATGTGAAGCTGGCCCGTTACATTGGGAGGAGGAATTACTATGGAAAAAGAGGGCTTAGGGCTTTTCACGTCTGCGTGGAAAAATCCCTGCTCTTCCCAGAAACGATACCAGTAAGGTTCGACATCTCGAAAGTCGTAAGCCTTCGGCAAGGTATTCGGTTCCATATATTTCCACTCCCCTCCTTTGAACCTTTTACTCCTCCAATTCTTTCTTAAGAGCTTCGAGTTCCTGCTTTACCGTTTTGAGTACCAGCTCGGGAAGGCGTGCTTCCACAATTTCCTCAAACTTGGAAACAAGTCTTTCTTCAAGACGATCGATAATTTCGTCGAGATCCGGAGCCTGAGCAGGGAGCACTTCCTGAGGCGTAAGGGCACTTACTTCCCCACCTTCATGGACCTTCTCTTCTTCTTTCTCAAGCAGGGCCTCTTGAAAAAGCGAGTCCACAAAATCCTGTGCGGTTTTCTCCTTTACGGTTTCTTCACCCTTCAAGGGCTCCGGCTCAGGAATTTGCTCCACCGTCCTGGTATCTTCCATCTCTGCCTCATCTATTCCGAGATCCAGATCCAGATCTTTAATATCGGCTTCATCAATGGAGATATCGGCATCCTCGGCAAAGAGCATATCATCAAGATCTTCTCCAAGGGGGAGCTCTTCAGGTTCCTCAACGACCTCTTCAAGCTCTATTATTTCATCATCTTCCATCAACTCTTCACCGGGGGTTATTTCCAGTTTCTTTTTTCTAACCATGGCACAACTCCTTTATTGTGCTTAAAAATTACGGTTCCGATACCATGCTACCCCTGGAGCGTCAAGAAGATTGAATTCGGCGGCCCGGTAGCTACGACACCCACAAAACCGTTGCCTTTCCTTCGTCTAAAGATTATTAAGGAATGTACCCGATTGTGCTAGGCGGGGAGTTAGCGGTGCCCTGTACCCGAAATCCGCTCAGCGGGGCCGAACTCCCTCCCGAGGGCATGGGCCTGAAGATAAGGCCACTGCTCTCACGGCACACCGGACACCACGTAACGGGCAGGTGTGAACCCCGTCAGGTCCGGAAGGAAGCAGCGGTAAGCACTGGCGTCCGTGTCGTGGTTCACTCTGGTGGAGCCGGGAGATGCAACCTTATCGGATGCCCTGCTCGACGGAGGGTGCACAATCGGGTACCAATCACGAAGGCTTAAGGGGGCGATGGATGACTCAGCTTGAGATGGCCAGGAAGGGCATTGTCACGCCGGAGATGAGGAAAGCTGCACAGGCCGACGGAGTGGATCCCGAAACACTTCGCAAACTGATTGCAGAAGGGAAAGCGGTTCTCCCCAAGAACAAAAATCATTCCTTCCAGCGTCCTCTGGCAATAGGAGCAAACCTCAGAACCAAAGTGAATGCCAATATCGGCAGCAGCGGAGCCTGCGCTTCCGTGGAACTGGAACTCGAAAAGCTGGAAGCTGCCCTCAGAGCCGGAACGGACTCCGTTATGGATCTTTCCACGGGAGGAGATCTCCGGGCCATCAGAGAAGCCATTCTTGAAAAATCCCCCGTTATGGTAGGAACCGTTCCCATCTACCGGATCGCAACGGAACTGCATCGAAAAGGCATCCCTCTTTACAAAATGGACGTTGACCAGCTTTTCAAAGAACTCGAAGAACAGTGTGCCCAGGGCATCGATTATATCACGGTTCATTGCGGCGTTACTCTGGAAACTTTGAAGCGGATCGAGGGAAGCGACCGGGTTCTGCCGTCCGTAAGCAGGGGTGGTTCCATACTGATGACCTGGATGCGCCACAACCGCAAAGAAAACCCTCTGTATGAAAACTTCGAAACCGTTCTGGATATAGCCTACAAATACGACGTTACATTGAGTCTGGGAGACGGGATGCGTCCTGGAACGGTTGTGGACGCTACCGATCGGGCTCAGATAGAAGAGCTTATTCTTCTGGGAGAACTTGCCAGACGCGCACGGGAGCGAAATGTGCAGGTCATGATAGAAGGTCCCGGTCACGTCCCGCTGAACCAGATAGAAGCAAATGTCATTCTGGAAAAGCGACTTTGTGACGGAGCTCCTTTTTACCTGCTGGGTCCGCTTCCCACAGACATAGCACCCGGTTACGACCACATAACCGCAGCGATCGGAGGAGCCATAGCGGCCGCTGCTGGAGCCGACTTTCTCTGCTACGTTACTCCGGCGGAACACCTTTCTTTGCCTTCGCCCGATGATGTTTACCAGGGTGTGATTGCGGCCCGCATTGCCGGTCACGCGGCCGACATAGTTAAGGGCATTCCGGGGGCGATAGAAAGAGACCGGAGGATTTCGATTTACCGGAGGGATCTCAACTGGGAGGGCGTCCTTTCGGAAGCTCTGGACCCCGAGGCCGCAAGAAAAAGGCTTGCTCTGGCTTACGATCGAGAGACCTGTACGATGTGCGGAGAGCTCTGCGCCGTAAAGCTTTCCCGCCCTTTTGCAAAGAAGTCCTGATTTAAAGTTAACGCTACCCGCCTTGACGGAAGGAATTTTCGTGACAATTTTATAACCTACAGGTTAGTCATAACGTGAGGGGTCATATTTATGAGTCGAAGAACGAAAAAAATTCCCGGCTTCGAACGCAAGGCTCAGATACTCAGAGCAGCTCAGGAGCTCTGCGCCAAAAAGGGCTTTGCGGGAACCACACTGGATGAAATCGCCAGAAAGGCGGGCGTAAGCCGCGCCCTGGTAATCCAGCACTTCGGAAGCAAAAAAGGGCTCTACGAAGCGCTGATAGACGACCTCTTTCTTAACCATCCGATGGAAGAAGATCCCGAACTCAAATACCACATGGAAGAAAAGGACGACGCCGGGGTCTTGAGAGCATACTGCACCCACGCCTACGAGCACCTTGCTGCAGCGGGAAGGGATTCACCCCTGAGACTCGTGCTCTTTGCAATGCTCGAAAAGCCGGAGCTTTATACCAGGCACTACGAAAGGCGAAAATCGAAAGGCATTACGGCACTTGAAGAATACATCCGGACCCGTATCGGGGACGGGGCATTCAAAGATGTTAACGCCCATCACATAGCAACGGCCTTTTCGGCCGCCGTAACCTATTTGATCCTCGAAGAGATTACCGTTGGGCGCTTCGGGAGCAAAGAAGCCTTTATGGAACACCTGGGAACCTTCACGGAAGCCCTGCTAAAGGGAATAAGGAAAAACGGTGATGAATCGGTTAATCTTGCAGTAGAGGAGGGTTTGCCATGAAGTGTGCAAAATGTGGGACCACTTTAAACGGAGACGTTTACCATCACGCGGGGATGGAACTCTGTGAGGACTGCTATCTCGATATAGTCGCCGCCCCGAAACCCTGCGATCCCTGGGCGGTTCACACGGCCAAAAGCCTTACAAAACAGAAACCGGTTCTCACCCCGATTCAGGAGAAAATTCTCAAACTCATCAAAGAGCGCGGTCCCGTCACGGCAGAAGAGATCTGCAACGAGCTGGGTATTACGGAGACGGATTTCAGGACTAACTTCGCCGCCCTGAGGCACATGGAGCTGGCCAGAGCCTGTAAGCAGGGTGATAGGGTTTGTTACACCCTTTTTGATTCTGCTTCTTAAGAACCGGAGGAGGTATCGTCATGGAGCTTCAACCGGAAATGTTCAAAAAGATTCTGCCTCTACCGGTAACGGTAATAACCACAATAAGTTCCCGGGGCATAGCCAATGCAGCGCCTTATAGCTGCGTTATACCAATCCTTCGCCCTCTTGACCTGATAGCTATTGCCTCGGCCCTGCCCCGGGACACCCTGAAAAACATCCGTGAAACGGGCGAGTTCGTCGTCAACGTAATCGGCCCTTCAATACTGAGAAAGGCCATCCGGACGGCCAGGAGTTACCCGCCTGATGTTAACGAGCTGGAAATGGAACACATCGAGACGATTTCTTCTCGCCGTGTTGCTCCTCCGAGAATCAGAGACGCCGTAGGCTGGATTGAAGCAAGACTGGACAGGGAGGTCCCGGGAGAAAGATACGTTCTCGTCATCGGCAAGGTCGTCTGTACGGAAATTAACGACAAATTCCTCGTGGAGGATGAACTATCCGAACTGCCCACCGTTCTGATGTTTCCTCATTTCAGGCGCATTGGAGAAGTGGTAGCTAAAAGAGACGAATTTGCCGATGCCCTCGACACGATCAGGTTCGAGGAACAGCAGGGCTAATTCTCTACGTAGTCCACCAGAAAGCTTCTTTTTGAGGGGCTTGTTCCGGTGGAATAGATAACAAGGGGCGACTGAGAAAACACCTCCTCGAGATCCCCAAAGGAGCGCGCCACGGTTATAATGGTATCGGTACCCTGAGATGAAAAAACGAAGCTTACCGTTCTGGAGACCATATCCACCGCAAAGGAAACGAAAGCACCCGTGCTTAAGGTTCCTATTTTTTCACTGAAAGTTACCGCCTGAGGAAGCCCGTCGGCTCCTTCCTGAACTATCCGGGCATAGACATTTCTGTTCGACATTACCTCAAACTCCGCACATACCTTTACACCTTCTTTTCTTCCAAGACAGCGTCTTACAAAAAGAGGGCTTTCCGTGACTCCGGGTGTCTCCTGAAGGGCAACTCCCCATTCGTAATCCGACGATGTAGATGAGATGGAACACAGATAGGTTCTTCCACTTTCAACGTAAGTAGACGTCACGCATTGAAGATACTGTCCATCCACGGTGACAGGGTTTCCAGCCGTTATGTTCCATTTTTCTGCATCCAGAACCGAAAGCGTAAAATCGTCGTACACAGCGGATGCCTGCCCCAGAGAATATAACTCAACTAGTAAATTTCCCGCCTCTCCCCGTGCCGAAACGGCCTCAACACTGTAGAGCCCCGGATCGAGTTCCACTATAACGGCGGATTCGTAATCGTTAGAGGGTGCTAACCCCGTTTGTTCGATCTCTCCCTTTGCAGGGTTATCCTTCCAGTTGTCGTTTTCGGAAATAACGTTCAGGTTTATGTCGTAAATTCTCAACAGCGGATCGCCGATAACCTGTCCAAAGGCACTCTGAACAGAGGGGCCCAGGGCTCGTACGAGAACCTTTTCGGGGTGAGTGAGAACGAATCCCATGTTTACGGAGCCACCTGAAGGTACGACATAGGCTTTGGTAAATTGAGAGGCCACCTGCATTGAAAAAGCCGCCGAATTAAGACCCAAAAAACCGGAAATTATCACCAAAAAAAGAAGCTTCTTTTTCACGGTTATCCTCCTTTTTAAAACCCCGGGTTCGGCCCCGGGGTAGGGACATCAAGGCAGAGTTAAACCTTTCCTTCCTGTACGAGGCGGGCAAAATGCTCAAAGGATCGATCGTAGGTCCTTTCGGCATCGGGCGGAAAACAGCACCCCGGAAGTTGACGGCTTTTCAGGTGGTAGGCAAGGCATTCACAGCATATGCCCTTCCTGTTGCAGGGTTCATAACTGCATGAACATTTCTCAAGATTTTTCTCCTTCTTACACTCCATACCCACTCCTCACCTCACTTAATGGTGCTCTTCCTTCAACTTATCTCCCCTGGCCAACACCCAGCTCAAAACAAAGAGCAGAAAGACCTCATAAACGATAACCCCAACCCAGTTCTCCACAAAGTGCCACACCAGACCACCGCCTATAATTGCCGGCACACCGAAAAGGATTATCATGCCGAAACGCCAGGCCCATTCGCTCATTTCACTTCCCCTTTCCTTATTCGTTCATGTTCTCCCGGTCTTCGGAATCCTTTTTACAAAATAGCCAATCCTGCCTTTGTCCGCAACCATAGGCCGAAAGATCGTTCCTTGCCCAAAGGACCCTTTATCAGGCCAACCCTTTATTTTCCGAGAAAAACCGGTCTTTCGGAAGTTTCAAGTAAAGGCGGTCCGACCGGCAGATCACACTCTTTTCTAATCGACCTTATCGGCCTTTGCTTTTTCTTCGGACTCAGCATTAGAAGATTTCAAGGTGTCACTGTGCTGGGTAATGGATTCGGTCGGTTCCTGAACGGCCTTTTTAAAATTTCTTATGCCCTTGCCCAGCCCCGCCCCGATTTCAGGCAGTTTACCCGCTCCGAAGATGATCAGAACGATAAAAAGTATCACCAGAAGTTCCGGCATGCCTATTCCACCAATCACGTCCAGCCCCCCTTATCTTTCCATAAAGCTTTCGACTTCTTCCAGAAGCCTCAGAAATTCAGGAGAACTTCTATATTTTTCCATTTTCTCCTGATAATCAAGCCAGGCATCCCAGAGCTGCATCCAGGCCTCGTTATGCCAGTAATAATCGGGATTTCCGGGTTGCCCGGACTTTTTCTTTCTATATTCTCTGTATTCCTCATAACAGATCCTGCAGAAGGCATAAGGAGCATTATAGGGTTCGCCCACATTTCGATCTTCATCGCCGAGCTGGCTTCCACATCGGGCACACCGGAAAGCACAGCGCATGCACTGAAAATGCTTCCTTACGGCGTTTAGCTTTGCAATCCGAAGCCGGGCGTCCTGACTCTGCCTGATATTCTCCGCCCGTGACCTCAGATCTATAATCTCAGCCATGACCAATCCTCTCAATACAAGAATCAGGATCGCCGGTCACGATCCAGGTAATATCTTTCCGACTCATAACATTCGGGCTCAGGGGGGTCAAGAGAGCGCATTGGATGGCGGTCAGACTCGGGTAGATTAAATATCTGCTGTACGGTATCAACGTAGAACTCCCTGGAGGGACGTGCCGCTTTGTTTTTCAAGAACATTATGGGGTCGTGAAGAAGCTTTTTCACTATCGCTTCGGCCATCACGGATATGGCTTTGCGATCATCTTCAGAAAGGTGAGGCATGTGAGAAAAGGTTTTTCTGAGTTCCTGCTGTCTGATCTGTTCTGCCTTGTGGCGGAGAGCAATGATCGTGGGAACCACGTCAAGGGTCTGAAGCCACTCCAGAAATTTTACCGTCTCCTCTTCGACGATATGCTCCGCCAGCTCTGCCTCTTTCCTGCGTTTTCTTCTGTTCCTTTCCACAACTTCCTGAAGATCATCGATGTCGTAAAGAAAAACATTGTCCAGATCGTTGACTTCCGGCTCAACATCCCTCGGAACCGCAATATCTATTATGAAAAGCGGCCTCTGTTTGCGCTTCCTCATCACCGGTCGCAGATCGCTTTTCCTGACGATCGGCTCCGCAGATCCCGTTGACGAAATGACGATATCGGCCACGGCAAACCCTTCGAGAAACTGGTCAAAGGGTATCGTGGAGGCTCCAAACCTTCTTGCAATTTCGACGGCCCGCTCAACGGTGCGGTTCGTAACGGTCACCTTAGAGGCACCGCCGGCAACGAGATGTTCCGCCGCGAGCTCTGCCATTTCCCCCGCACCTATGAGCAGAACGTGCCTGTCCGTAAGACTCCCGAAGATCCTCCTGGCCAGCTCCACGGCGGCATAGCTCACCGAAACGGCATGACACCCTATGCCCGTTTCCGTACGAACCCTTTTGGCAACGGAAAAGGACTTGTGGAGCAGGCGGTTTAAGATGACGCCCGTGGTCTTGTTTAAGGTAGCCTTACGATAAGCCTCCTTTACCTGCCCCAGAATCTGCGGTTCTCCCATGACCATCGAATCAAGCCCGGAAGCCACCCTGAATATATGCCTTACGGCATCTCTGCCTTTGAAAACATAAAGAAAATCACGAACATCCTGTCCCGGAAAAGCCTCAGAAATAAAGGACATAACCCGATTCACCGACAGGTCGATATCTTCCGAAACCACGAGGAACTCAACACGGTTGCAGGTGGAAAGAACCATATATTCACGGCCTCCGCTACCCGTGAGCACCTGGCGCAGGTCCGCGTAGGGAACATCGCCGGAACACCTCAGGGCCAGCTTTTCCCTTAACTCCACAGGTGCAGTCCTGTGATTCATGCCGACAAGTACAATATTCTTCTCCGTCATAGTATCACCTGCCCACAAAGGTGGTGTGATGACCTTTAATCACAAGATTTACCCCCAGAAAGGTTGCCATCACACAGATAAATCCGCATATGGCCAGCCATGAAGCACGCCGTCCACGCCACCCCACGGCAAGCCGCTCGTGAAAGAGCACCGCATATATCACCCAGGTAATCAGGGAAAAAATCTCTTTGGGATCCCCGCTCCAGAACCTGTCCCAGAGAAACCTCGCCGCGGCAAAACCCGTTATCAGCCCCACGGTCATAAAAGGAAATCCAAGGGCAATGCAGACATGATTAATTCGATCAAGGAACTCGAGAGACGGCATTCTTTCCATAAGCCGATGATAGGATTTTTCTTTCAGGGCCTTTTCGTGGAAGAGGTAAACCACGCTGACACAGAAGGACACGGCAAAAAAAGCATAGGCAATAACGATCGTTACAAGATGAAAAAGAACCCATCCGTTTCTAAGAGCAGGATTTTCCGGGATAAGAGAGGCGGGTATGGCGAGGGAACCGACCATGCAAATTACCACGAGGGGCAGGATAAAGACTCCCAGAACGGCCGTCCTGAATCGAAACCTCAGACAGATAAAGAGGGCTACCACCAGAAATGTGAAGAGAGAAAGAACGGTTTTGCTGGAGGTGAAGGTTACGCGGCCGTGAAAGATGGTACCGAGCAAAAGGCCCGTCAGGTGCAACAGCGCAGCAAATACGACGGCGTAAAAGGCAAAACGCTCTACCTCGGGTCTCCTGCGGAAAACCGTAGCAATATAGCCTGCCGTCCCCGCCAGATAGGCTGCCAGGGACATAAAAGATGTCAGCTCTTCCATAGATCTTCCCATTCTTCGGACAATTCATCGGGCAGAGGCATCGGTAGAAGATTCTCGCAGGCGGCCTTCAGTTCCGGGAGTCCTTCATCAGGAGGAATATGCCGATCCATGAGGTCGTAAACAATAAAAGCCGTCTTTCTCAAAATTTCCTGACTGTTGCCCGAAAAGGCCTTCCAGCCCAGAACGAACTTTCTCCATTTTTCCATGAATTCCAGGTAGGGCTTCCAGACGGGAACAACGGTTTCGGAGATTCGATCTCTGAGGCGTGCCGCCAGAGCCGGACTTGCGCCCGTGGTCGTTACGGCGATGATCAGATTACCGTCTCTGAAAAGTGCCGGGATTATGACGTCCCCATCGGCCGGATCTGTCACGTTGTTGCAAAAAATCCCGCGCCTTCTGGCATCTTCCGATATACGCTTGTTCAGATCGGGGTCGTCGGTGGCGGCAAAAACCAGAACCGATCCGGTAAGGATTTCAGAATAATACTCAGAGCCCGCCGCTATTACCCTGCCTTCCCGGATCAGCTTTTCGACCGCCGGACTCACTTCCCTTGCAACAACATAAACCTCCGCCCCCGCTTCAATAAGACCCTTTATCTTCCTCTCTGCAACCCTGCCTCCCCCAACCACCACGCACTTTCTTCCCTCAATAACGAGACCCACCGGGTATATCTTCATTCGCCAGACTCCGGCAATCAGTTCCTTCGGGTAACCACGAAGGATGCAAGATCGTAAAGCACACGCTTCGCTTCCGATTCGGGAAATTTTTCGAGACAGGCATGAGCTTTCAAGATGTGCTCTCTTGCCTTCCTTTCCGTGTATTCGATCCCACCAGACCTTTCCACTATCTCCCTGACCACCTGAAAAACTTCCGCCGTTTTCTCCGCAGAAGAGAAGGCTTCTATGAGTTTTTCCCGGTCGCCGTCGAGGGCGTTCTTCAGGGCGTATATGAAGGGAAGAGTCGCCTTGTGCTCGGCAAAATCGAGACCCACCGGCTTACCGAGCTCTTCTACCGTGCCACTGTAGTCCAGCAAATCGTCTATCAACTGAAAGGCCATTCCGAGATGGTATCCGTAATCATTAAGAAGGGCCTCTTCATGAGGCGTAGCTCCGGCCAGCATCGCTCCTGCCCTACAGGCCGAACTCATCAATACTGCCGTTTTTCGCCATATAACCTGATAATACTCCTCCTCCGTCATATCGACGTTGCCTATGTGCTGGAGCTGGAGGACTTCTCCTTCGGCCATGAGATTCGCCGCTCTCGTAATAACCTCAATAATCCCCAGGTCACCGTATTCGACGGACAGCATCAGGGCTTTGGAATAAAGGTAGTCTCCCACCAGAACAACCGCCTGATTCCCCCACAGAGTATTGGCCGCAGGGCGATTCCGCCTTACCTCCGCATGATCGATCACATCGTCGTGCAGGAGGGTCGCAACGTGGAGAAATTCAAAGGCCAGAGCCAGCCTGACATCCCGATCACCATCATAACCGCACAATCTGGCACAGAGAACCGTAAGGAGAGGTCGTAATCTCTTACCGCCGCTTTCTATGACATACTTACCAACGGTGTTGGCCAGAGGAACGGAACTCAGAACCTGAGCCCTGAGTTCCTGCTCAATACGGGCGAGATCAACCTTAACCCGTTCATAAAGCCGATTTTTAATAGACTTCCTGTCCTGATTGACAATCAGCACATTAAACGGCCTCTCGGCAAGCCCCGGTTTCATAAAACACCCAGCCCTTGTGCTCCTTTTCTCAAAAACCCAGGTCTATGCTAGCGGAAAGATTCCCCGGGGTCAAATTTTTGAAAAAGCCGAAGATAAATTACAAAACGACGGCCACAACTCGATTCCTACCTCTTCTCTTTGCCCTGTAAAGAGCCTCATCGGCGGCAGCAACCAGCTTCTCCATGGTGGGTTCATCGGGTGAACCGGGCGTGACCGAGGCCACTCCAAAGCTAGCCGTAATTCGAAGCTTATCGCCCGAGGGAATGGGAATAAGAGAATGGGCCACCAGAAGTCTGAGCCGTTCTGCCGCCACTTCGGCACCTTTCAGGGCCGTGTTCGTCATAACAACGGCAAATTCTTCGCCCCCGAAGCGCGCCGCCCAGTCCACGCCGGCTCTCAAAGATGATCTGACCATTTCGGCAAACTTCTGAAGCACGGCATCACCGGCCTGATGTCCGTAAGTGTCGTTCACCGATTTGAAATGGTCGATGTCCATCATGATGAGAGAAAGTGGTTGTTGAAAGCGCACCGCCGCTTTAATCACCAGAGGCAACTGCTCGTTGAAATACCTCCTGTTGTAAAGCCCCGTAAGCTGATCCGTTACGGCCATGCGCGCTATTTCCTCGTTCCGCTGTCTCAACGAACTCTCAAGCTCCAGTATTCGTTTTGCCGTCTTAAGCCTTGCAGCCAGTTCCGCAGGATTTACCGGTTTTGTAAGATAATCGTCAGCACCCGCCTCAAGCCCTTCCACAAGATCGTCAAGGTTATCCCTTGCCGTAAGGATAAGCACATAAACATAGCCCGGCAGGTCAAGGCTGCGCAAAGACTTGCAGAATTCAATCCCGTCCATTTCCGGCATTATCCAGTCCGTTATGACGATACGGCAGAAATCTTCATGCAGCATATCCAGGGCAACACGACCGTTGGAGGCAACCTTCACATCATAGCCCAGAGACTCAAGTATCGCCTTGAGGTGCAAAGCCTGAGTGGCACTGTCTTCGACGACCATAACTCTTTTAAGATCGTTCATCGACCCGGGCTCCGCGTTTAAAACTACTTCTTCCCGAAGTAGTCCGGATAAAGCCTTTCGGCACACTCCGGACACAGCCCATGAGAAAAGCGGGTGTTGGATCGAGCTTCAAGGTACTCTTCCAGAGAATGCCATATACCATCGTCATCTCGTAGCTTTTTACAGCCACTGCAAATAGGGAGAATGCCTTCAAGGGTTTTTATCTTCCTGTAAGCCTCCTGGAGCTCTTTGTGAGCCTTCTCCAGCTCAACGGCCCGTCGTCTTGCTTCTTCGTAAGTGGACAACAGAAGATCCAGTATCTGAATGCGATCCGCCGTTATGAAGTGTCTTTTCCCTCCAAAAAAAACTTCGAGACCCATTTCGGATCGGTTCTCCCGTCGCAGTTTCTTGTTGACGGAAATGTAATCAATTCTGGCAACCAGAGCCTCTTCGTCATAGGGCTTGGTAATGAAATTGTCGGCTCCGGACTCGATTCCTTTAATGATATCTTCAGGGTCGGACAGCCTGCTCACAAGAACAACGGGAATCCGGCGGGTTTTTTCATCGGCCTTAATTTTCCTGCAGAGCTCGTACCCGTCCATCTCCGGCATAAGAATGTCGGTAATGACAATGTCCGGAGGATCTCGTTGCAGGACCTCCCAGGCAGCCTTGCCGTTCTCCGCACAGACCACGTAATAACCGTTACGCTCCAGAAGAGATTTTAAATGAACCGCCTGAGTCTTACTGTCTTCGACGACCAGAATTTTCATACTTTTTCCGCCCAGAACCCCTGTATCCCCGCTCATAGTTTTCCCGATTACCCTCCTTCTCTTTCAATTTCTCCGCCCAGTTTCATTAGGTATCTGGCTATCCTTTCCGGCGGTAGTACCATCGTCGCACCGCTCAGCCGAACCGCTTCTCCCGGCATGCCGAAAACAAGAGAACTATCTTCATCCTGAGCAATGGTTATCGCTCCGGCCCTGCGCATAGCAAGCAACTCTTCAGCCCCATCCTTCCCCATACCGGTAAGAAGCACACCCACCGCATGAGGACCCAGATTCTTCGCAACGGACCTGAAAAGAACCGAAACGGAGGGCTTAACACCGTGTTCGGCCGGCCCATCGGTCAGGCGAACGATCAATCTGTGGTCAACTTCCATGTGAACGCCGTCGGGAGCCAGATAGACCGTCCCGGGCAGAAGCTCCTCACCGTGGCAGGCTTCGGAAAAACGCAAAGGAGATGCCTGTTCGAGCCACTTCACGAACCCCGTTATGAACCCCGGGGCGATGTGCTGCACCACGGCAATGGGTAAAGGAAAGTTTGCCGGAAGCCGGGAAAAAATTTCTTTAAGAACCACAGGACCACCTGTGGACGCACCGATTACCACAAGCCTTACTTTCGAAACCCCTTCAAAGGAAGCCGCGGTTCCCCCGTCCTTTTCCTCATATCTGCTCCCGGGCTTCAACCTGCTCCGTCTTATCACCGGCACTTCCGACATCAGCTTTACCGTTCTCACCAGCACTGATATCTGTTCGGCTCCGGCACGTTCCGAAACAATCATGCTCGGTTTCTGAACACCTGCCACAGCCCCTATCTCCATGGCATCAAAGGCCTTTTTAACCGCCTCAGTTTCCCAGAAATCGCTCACGATTATTATCGGCACGGGATGAAATTCCATTATCCTTCTGGAGGCCTCAATTCCGTTCATACGGGGCATTTCTATGTCCATGGTTATCACATCGGGGACGAGAAGACGGGTTTTCTCAAGGGCATCGAGTCCGTCAACGGCCGTGCCAATCACATCGAAATACCCGTCTTTTTCAAAGATGTATCTGAGATAACTCCTCCAGGTTGGAGAATCATCGACAATGAGTAGCCGCTTTCTCCCGTTCATAAGTACCTTCTTATCACCTCCAGCAGAGTCGTTTGCCTGAAGTCCGTCTTTACGATGTAAGCGTCAGCGCCGGCTTCCAGTCCCCGTTCTCGATCTTCCGGAGAATCCAGCCCCGTCACCAGGATAACGGGAAGGTTTCGCATACCTTCACTGGCGCGAATCCTCCTGGTCAATTCAATCCCGTTCATGCGGGGCATTTCGACATCCGAAACCACCAGATCGATCTCGTAGTTCTCCAGCAATGAAAGGGCTTCCAGCCCGTCAACGGCTGTTATCACTCCGAAACCCGAGGCTTCCAGAATGTTTTTCAAAAGCGTTCTGGAGGTTATGGAATCTTCAACCACGAGAATATTTTTTCTCTTCAGAGGGATTCCCCGATCGTATTCCCCGGAATCTTCAGCGGCTACGGGCTTTTCCTGCAGAGACCTCACGAGATCACCGGGATTCAGAACGGGTACCACTTCTCCGCTTCCCAGGACGGTAGCGGCCCAGACGAAAGGAACGCTTTTTAAGTGGGGTCCCAGCCCCTTGATCAGCCCCTCCTGCTCCGTTATGACCTCTTCCACGAGAAAACCGGCTCTGACACCGGATGCACTTATCACCAGCAGAACGGAAGGAGAATCACCCTCCCGGCGCCGGGGCCGATCAAGCCCCAGCACCGCCCCGAGCCTTTGCACCGGAATTATCTGACCGTTATGCTTTACGGAAACGACACCGCCTATTAACGCTCTATGATCAGATTCTTCCAGTCTGACCACGGCATCAACACTATGAGTGGGCACAACGAAGCGCCGTCCCAGATCCCTGACCAGAATGCCTCGAAAGGTCGCCAGCGACACCGGAAGTTCGATTATAAACTCCGTCCCAAAGCCTTCTTTGCTCGAAACCGATACGCTCCCACCGACCGATTCGATCTTTTCCTTTACGATGGACATACCGAGACCCCGCCCGGAAAGCTCCGTAACGGAAGGGCTCGTAGAAAAGCCCGGATAAAAGATGAATTGAAGGACCTGAAAGTCATCCATCCCCTCCAGCCTGGACTGCTGAAGTAAACCCAGCTCCAGGGCCTTTTCCCGCACCCTCTTAACCGATATACCCCTCCCGTCATCCCTCACCACCAGAGAAACCTTTCTCGCCTCCTCCCGTCTGATCAGCACCCCGACACGGCCCTGCCTGTCCTTACCTCGACGCACTCTTTCTTCAGGAACTTCAATTCCGTGATCCACGGCATTCCTGAGGAGATGAATCATCGGATCCCTCAATTCCTCCAGAATCCTCCGATCTATTTCTATGTCCTCACCGTCAACCGTGAAGACCACCTCCTTTCCGAGCTCTCCGGCAAGCTCCCTGACCATCCTGCCCATACCCTGGAACAAAACGGAAAAGGGCTGCATCAAAAGGTCTTTAGCCCGATCCAGCAGGTCCTCCACAAGGATGTCGAGCTGACGCGATGTGGACTCCACGCGAAGGACCAGCCTCTGAAGCACACTTTCAACGTAAGACAGATCCGGGTCATCACCGCGACGGCTCTTCACATCTTCAAGGAACCAGTAGAGTTTTTTTAATTCCCCGGCATACTGCGAAGAAGCCAGCTTGATCGGAATGAATTCCTCGGCCCGTCTTAAAAGAACGTCAAGCCGCCGTACGTTAACCCTGACGGTTTCCGTCGGTTCATGAAGCGGTTCGTAGGAAACCTTATCACCGGTTCTCGCAAGAGCAACGGCCCCTTCGGATGTCTCACCTTCTTCAAAAAATCCCCCACGATCCTTCTCGACGGCACCTTCCGAAAAGGCCTCACCCTGCGATACTCCCGATGCCGCTTTCCAGCCGTATATGCCCGATTCTATTTCCTTTATGAACCGATATAGCTCACGGGCAACTTCCTGAGGCTCCCGCTCCCCATCGTCCTTCAGACGACCGATAAAGCTTTCGAGTTCCTGGCATACCCGAACCACCTCGGTCAGGCCCACGGCTCTTGCCGCACCTTTCAGGCTGTGAGCCTCACGATAGGCCTCATCGACCTTCTCCCGGGTAAGATCACCCGACTCCAGCGCTTCGGCAAAAGAGTACAGAGCCTCAAGCCTTTCCCGGGCTTCTTCCCGAAAGGCCTCCAGCAATGCGGCCATCAACTGATCGTCCTGCATCTAACCACTCCAACCCACTAAAACTTGAAGGACTCCGCAAGCTTCTTGAGAGACTCACTCAGTTCCGCGAGATCATGGACGGATGCTTCAAGCTGACGCGCCGCTTCCGTATTTTGATGAACCGCCTCCTGAATGGCCCGCATGGCCTCGACGACCTGCTCCACACCTGTAAGCTGTTGCTGGCTGGATGCCGAAATCTGAAGAGCCGAATCGGCTGCTTCCTGAACCACCGCGGCCAGACTTTTTATCGTGCTTCCCATCTCTTCACCCAGTTCAACACCCCTCGAAACAGCCTTATTTCCCCGCTCAACTGCCATGACCGCTTCAGAAGTTGAATCCTGAACCTTCGTCAGTATTTCCTTTATCCGGTCGGCCGCTTCTCTCGACTGTTCCGCAAGGTTTCTCATCTCCTGAGCCACAACGGAAAACCCCTTCCCCTGCTCTCCTGCTCTGGCCGCCTCAATTGCCGCATTGACCGAAAGGATGTTAACCTGATCGGCGAGATCCTTCACAGTGTCTATAATAATCCCGATGTTACGACTCTGCTCCCCCAGTTTTATGACGCTTGAAGCCAGAAACTCTATTTCCCTGCGAATACTGCCCAGGCCCTTTAAGGCTTCCTCGGCAGCCTCCCGCCCACGAACGGCCTCCCGCACGGCATCTTCGGCTATTGCCCCGACATTCCTGGACTTTTCCAGAGAATGCCTGGCAACCTGGCGCATCTCTTCGGCAGTAGTCCCCACTTCCTGTACGCTTGACGCCGTTTCGGCCGCACCAGTTGCGAGCTCCGCAGCCGTGGCAGAAAGCTCGTTTACCGCCGTTGCAAGCCTCTGAACGCCTTCGACAAGCCCACCGGTATTGGCCTTGAGTACCTCCTGCATCTTCCGAAAGTCTCTTATTAATTCTCCCACCTCATCGCCCCTTTTTGAATCGGGCAGTGCATAGCTCAGGTCCCCCTTTGCCATTGCGCCGACGGCATCTCTGAGCACCCTGATAGGTCTCACCATAGAACGGGCAACGAAAAAAGAAACGACTACGGCAAGAAGGGCTATTCCGATTCCAAGGAAAGAGTAATAGAAGGCAAGCCTTCTCACCGGCCCGAAGGCTCTGTCGTATTCCACTTCCGATAGGATAATCCAGTCGAAATTGGTTCCTGCTCTATCCGGAAGTTTTAAAGGGGCAAAAGCCGTAACGACTTTTTGATTCCTGTGGTTCACACAGGTAACCACACCCTCCTCACCCTTCAAAGCCCTTTGCAGGGCCTCTGATTCGATCTTCTTCTGCCCGACGTCGTTGATAGAAAGAAAAACCGTAGAAGAGCGAACCAGACCATCACGGCCCACAAGATAGGTTTCCGATGCTTTCCCCTGACCCGCTTCTCCCGCCACGACGAGATTAATATGGCGGATGCCGACCACACCGACGATAACGGCCACCCTTCTTCCCAGATCATTGGTAATCGGACAGGCTATGATGAGGCAGGGCTGTCCCACGGGCTGATAAAAAGTAATGTCGGAAATGTAGACGGTTTTGTGGTCGGCGGCACCGTTACGATATTCGGGCCGATCCTCGACGACTGCTCCCCATGCAGACCTCAGCACTTCATATTGTGAGACGGGTATAAACCCACCCTCCAGCCCTCTCTGAACAGTGTAAAAAATGTAAAAGCTTTCCGAATCGATTATGACTATGTCGTCAAAATACTTCCTCACCTTCGGATTCTTAAGATAATCGTGGGCTTTATGGGCCAGTCCTTCGTATATTGCTATGCTACCCGTAACCCCCTCCCGGACCTTTAAGACATAATTTATGATGTCCATAGGGTATCTTGAATTAGCAATGAGTTCGACATCGGTTACCCTGTCTTTTAAGAACTCCACGACCTCATGCCCTTTCCTTTTTATACCCGATGCGAGCTCACAAGATATGCGGTCCATAAGGGTTTTTCTTGTGTGGACAAAGGTAAGCACTCCGGAAGCAATAAGGCTGAAAACTACAATGGATCCGAAGATAAGAGCCATCTTAATCTTCAGGCTTCTCCCTATTCCCAGCATGAGAGCAATCCTCCGTCAGTTTTTTTAACACTACAACATAAGAGAGGGTTCGTTTAAAAGAGCCCTTCCGTCGAGAAGGATCACACCGGAAGTGGTCACTCCCTGAACGATCTTACTTTTTGCAAATTCGTAACAGGCAGATAAAGGAAGTAATTCCTTACGGGATACTTTCACCACGCCCAGTATGCGATTGACCACAAGGGCAAAAGTCATGCCCGATCCCTGATCCTGCAGGATAATCAGCCCGGCGTCTGAGCTCAGGGGAGCCGGACTAACACCCAGCAATTCCGAAATGTCCACCACGGAAAGCACTTCTCCCCTGATGCCGGTAATACCCATAACAAACCGGGGAACGGCAGGGAGAGGGGTAACACCGGAGAAAGGTCTTACTTCACGGACGCATTCCAGACCTAAAGCGAATTCCCTTTCGCCCAGAATGAAAGCAACCGCATCTATTGAGTCTTCCTGGAGAAGCTCCTGCCGGAAACCTTCGGCCAGTTCACGGGCTCTTTTCTCCAGGATTTCAATTTCCCTTTCGTCCATTTTCCCTCTTTTCGCTTTCAAGAACTGCCTCAATCATACCTATCAGGTCTGGGACATCAAAATTTCCGTCAAACAAAGATATTTCTCCCTCCGGTTTTTGCTTCAGCAAAGCCAGGGCTTCACGGAGAAAGTTGTTTCCGGCAACCCTGTTGCCCTGAGCTTTCAACAGGGTCCCGAGGGCTATTAAAGCGGGAACCCAATGAGGATCGAGATAAAGTGCCCGCCTGTATGACGCAAGGGCCTCTTCGGTACGGCCCATTTCCCGGAAAAGAGCACCCTTCAGATAGTAAAACTCCGGTCTGAACTTCAGGGCTTCGGCATGCCGGTCTATAAGTTCGAGGGCTTCCTCGTACTGCCCATCATTCGCCATGCCCTGGATTTTTCCGGCTACTTCCCTGATGTCGGGCACCGTACCCGATTGAGATTCAACCTTTCTCCGACCAGCCAATTCCCCGGCTTTTGAAATCTCAGCGGCCGCCGCATCATCATCCTTACTCCGTTGCTTCAATATCTGTGAAGAACCCCGCGGTAACCCGGTACCGGAACGGGCGGAGATCTCGATCACAGGGTCCTTTTCGGAAGCACTCACGGAGGAAGCTCTGACCGCAGTCGTTGGCCTTCGGGAGGTCTTCTGCAAAAGGGCACCTCCGGGAATTACAGAGTATTTCCACCCTTCCGTCTCCACGGAATGCACCTCTGCGGGCGTCAGAATCAAGAATCCCCCCTCCACCAGACACTGCCGGAACCTTTCCACCACCTTACGGCGATATTCGGGAAGCATGTACATAATGACGTTTCGACAGATTATAACGTCCAGTCTGGAAGTTCCCGTGGCCGGCGAGGGATATCCCTCTTCAACGAGATTAAGCACCGAGAAGGAGACGCGCTTTTTTATGTCGGGAATGACCTCGAACTCCCCTCCCTCCAGGGCGGTAAAGTACTTTTTGTACTTTTCCGGAAGAGGCTTTCTAAAGGACCACTGTCCGTAACGGGCTTTTTTCGCCCGGGCGATGAAGCCCCCGTTAATATCCGTGGCAACGATAGAATAGGACCAGCCGCTTTCCCGAGGCCCGGCCTCTTCGAGCAGTATGGCCAGTGTGTAAGGCTCCTCGCCGGTACTGCACCCTGCGCTCCATATACGCACATTCTGATCCAGCCCCAGGGACCTCTTGCGCGCCAGTATGTCCGGTATCAAACCATCTCTTAACGCAAGGAAAACCCTCACGCCGCGAAAAAAGTAAGTCTCCCCCACGGTGAAAAATTCCGCCAGACGACGTACGCGCTCTTTTTCCGGAGCTTCCATCAGCAACCAGAACAAAAACTCTTCCGGCGATGAGTAACCGCTTTTTTCTGCGGCCTTTCTCAGAGCTCTAAGCCCGCCGCGTAAGACCGTTCTGTCGCAGCATATCCCCAGATAACGCTCAAGGGCTTCCTTTATCATTGAAATCGATTCCCGGGAAATTTCGCCGCACGGATCGTTCATAATCCAGAAGCCTGCACTTCGTTTTCGATTGCGCCCATCAGGCAACTCCTGCCACACATTTTTTATCGGCCTTCAGCGTGACCGACCGAAATCTTCCTCGGACAACCACGCCTCCGCAACCTCTGCATCCGCCCCCTTCCTGAAAAACCAGCCGGCATCCAGAACCCGAATTCCCCGCCCCAATACGGCATCGTACCCGGGAATCCCGCTGGCCGGAAGGGCTATTGATTTCACAGGGCCACACTTATGAGTCATTATCCTTTCCGTTTCTCGATCCGCTACGGGATTCAGCTCAAATACCCCCACCACGTCGTCTACGACCAGGGCAATGTGGCCGTCGGCCGATCTGAGAATGATAAACCGATCGTTACTGCTGAACTCCCGGTCATCGCACATGAAAAGCCTGCGGAAGTCAAAAACGAAAATGAACCTGCCACGGAACCCGACCATTCCCATCAAACCTTCCGGCATTTCCGGAATCCGCCTTACGGCCGCAGCCCTTGCTACCTTTTCCACAGCATCTATTTCAAAGGCCCACAGTTCCCCACAGGCCTCAAACACCAATCCGTGCATCATCACCTAAACACCTCTTATAGCGGACCCTGCAAAGGAACTACCGTTTAATAGCTAAAGGTTCAATATCGCCCAACAAATTTCCTTACACACATTGCCCCGGCGAAATCCTTTGCAGCGTCGACTTTGTTAATTTATCCTGATATTATTTAACCCGAAAATGAAAAAACGATCGTCAAAACACATCACGGGAACAACGGTAGATACCGCATGGAGTTGTAACCCATGACAGGAAAAAAAGAAAACGTAATCGTCGTAATCGGCATTTTTCTCACATTTTTATTTTCTACAGCTTTTGCCGGCAATGAAGGCTTCACCCAGGAAGACAGAGAAAGGCTCATAAGACTGGAAACAACTCTACAGGTCTTCATGGAACAGGTGGATAAAAGATTCCAGCAGGTTGATGCAAGATTTGCAGAACTGAGAGAAGACGTGAACAAAAGATTCGAACAGGTAGATAGAAGATTCGAACAGGTTGATGCAAGATT